>JBDTXQ010000064.1:0-9842 GCA_040006115.1 Usitatibacter sp. | reverse complement strand
ACGAGCACCTGAAGGGCGAGGATTTCTTCAACGTCGCCAAGAACCCGCTGATCACATTCAAGTCGACCCGCTTCGCGTTCGACGGCGACAAGGTGAAGAGCGCGACCGGAGACCTCACCATGAACGGCATCACGCATCCGGTGACTCTCACCGCCAGCCTCTTTCAGTGCGCTCCGCATCCGATGAACAAGAAGCCGCAATGCGGCGGTGACTTCTCGACCACCGTCAAGAGGAGCGACTGGGGCATGAAGTACGCGATTCCCGCCCTCGGCGACGAGGTCACGCTGCGCATCCCGGTCGAGTCGATCAAGGACTAGCGCTCGGATGCTGGCCGCGCATTTCTCGCGATTTCGCGCGGCCGACCCGGGCCGGCTGCACTTCGCCGCACACAGCCACCATCCCTGGCCCGACGCCACGGAGCTTGCCCACGCGCAGGTGTGGGCCGACTCGGCGGCGCTCGTCGACAGGAAGTGGGGCAAGGTGTTCGACGAGGTCATTCCGAAAGCGCAGGCGCACGTCGCGCGCCTGCTTTCCCTGTCGGATGCGCGCCAGGTCGCATTCGCGCCCAACACGCACGAATTCGTGGCCCGCATCTACTCGTGCTTCGATCCCGCCAAGCCGCTGCGCGTGCTCACCACCGCGAGCGAATTCCACAGCTTCCGCCGCCAGACGCGGCGCCTGCAGGAGACCGGGCGCCTCGTGGTAGAGGAGATTCCCGCCACGCCCTGGGAGACCTTCGACGCGCGGTTCGCCGCAGCCGCACGCGGCGCGTCGTGGGATCTCATCTGGCTCTCGCACGTGTTCTTCGATTCGGGATTCGTGGTGCGCGACCTTGAGACGATCTGCGCCGCGGCGCCCCCCGAAGCTGTCGTGTGCATCGATGGCTACCATGCATTCTGCGCGCTGCCTGTGGACCTCGCCCGCATCCAGGCGCGCGCCTTCTATCTCGCGGGAGGCTACAAGTACGCGATGTCCGGCGAAGGCGCCTGTTTCCTCGCGATCCCGCCGGGCAACGAGCTGCGGCCGGCGGACACGGGATGGTTTGCATCTTTCGACACGTTGAGCTCGACGCCGGGCGCTGCGGTCCCCTATGCGAAGGACGCGTTCCGCTTCTGGGGCGCGACCTTCGATCCGTCCGGCCTCTACCGCTTCAACGCGGCGATGGATTGGCTCGTCTCGACCGGCACCACCATCGACGACGTGCATGTGCACTCGGTGCGCATGCAGAAGCATTTCCTTGATGGGCTGCTGCGGCTCCGGATCGCGGCGCTGGCGCCTCATCACCTCGTGCCGCCCGCTGGCGCTCCCCGTGGCAACTTCCTCGCCTTCGACGTGGACGGCGCCGAGGAGATGCACCGGCGCATTGCCGTGCAGAACGTGGTCATCGATCGGCGTGACCGGCGCCTGCGCTTCGGCTTCGGCGTCTATCATGACGAATCCGACGTGAATCGCCTCCTCGACGCGGTCGCCCGCGCGCTCCAATGACCCAGCTGCTTTGCATCGTGCTCGCCCTGGCCGCCGTCGTGTTCGACGCGCACGCCGATGGTTACCCCGCCAAACCGATACGCTTCGTGGTGCCCTACCCCGCAGGCGGCCCGCTCGACACCGTCGCGCGACTGTTGGGGCAGAAGGTTTCCGAAAGCACGAAGCAGCCGGTGATCGTCGACAACAAGCCCGGCGCGGGCGGCAACATCGGCGCCGATGCGGTGGCGAAGTCTCCCGCCGACGGCTACACGATCCTGATGGGCGCCGTGGCCACGCACGCGATCAACCCCACGCTCTACGGGAACTTGCCCTACGACGCCGTGCGCGACTTCACTGCGGTGACTCAGGTGGCGTCGACCCCGAACTTGCTTGTCGTGAATCCGGCGGTTCCGGCTTCGACGGTGCGCGAATTCATCGCCTACGCCAAGGCGAATCCCGGCAAGCTCAACTTCGGCTCCGGCAGCACCGGGAGCGCGGGGCACCTCGCCGGGGAGCTCTTCAAGTCGATGGCAGGCGTGGACATGACCCACGTTCCCTACAAGGGCGCGGCGCCCGCGATGAACGACCTCATCGGCGGGCAGATCCAGCTTATGTTCGACAACCTCGCGTCTTCGCTCGCGCAGGTTCGCGGCGGGAAGATCAGGGCGCTGGCGGTGACCACCGCGAGGCGCTCGGCGCTCGCACCCGAGCTCCCGACCATTGCCGAGTCGGGGCTGCCCGGCTTCGACATCAGCACGTGGTTCGGCGTCTTCGTCCCGGCGGGAACGCCCCGCGAGGTCGTCGATCGCCTTCACGCGGAGTTCGCCAAGGCGCTCGCCGCGCCCGACATCCGCGAGAAGCTGCGGAACCTGGGCGCCGAGCCGGTGGCAAGCAGCCCGGAGGAATTCGCCGCCTACATCCGCGCCGAGGGCGACAAGTACGCGCGCGTGATCAAGGCCTCCGGCGCTAGGGCCGACTGATGGTCCGGCGCATCGCATGGATCTTTGCGATCGCGGGCGGCGTGATCTTCGCCGCGCTGACGGCGGTGCTCGTCTCGGGCGAGTCCCATGTGCGCATCCCGGCGATCGGCGCCCTCGTGACCTTCGCGGCGATCATCCTCTCCTACCTCGGCGGCATCGAGGGAGGGCTCGCGCTGCACGACCAGGTCGGCACCGAGAAGACCCGCTCGGTGTCGTTTTGCCTGAGCACGCTGCCGGCGCTCGCGGCCTGGGGCGTGCTGTGGCTCGGATCGCCGCAGCAGCAGATCGGCGCGTCGATCGCGCTCTTTATCGCCGTGTGGTGCGCCGACCTGTGGCTCGCTCGCCAAGGCCTCATTCCTTCCTGGTTCGTCGACATGCGCACCGCGGTGACCGCGCTTGTGTGCGTGATCCTCGGGCTCGCAATCTGGCTCCTCTAGCCTAGCGCCGCTTCGTCTTCCCGCCGGTGGCGACGTGGCGCTTCAGCCACGCGAAGAACTCGTTGTACCAGAGTCGGGAATTCTGCGGCTTCAGGATCCAGTGGTTCTCGTCGGGAAAGAACACGAGTCGCGTCGGCACGCCCTTCGACTTGAGCGTGTTGTAGTACGCGAGGCCCTGGGAATCCGGAACACGATAGTCGAGCAGGCCGTGGATCACCAGGGTCGGCGTCTTCATGCGCTTCGCGCGCGCGCGCGGGTTCTGCGCGTCGACTTTCGCGGGCTTTTCCCAGTAATGGGCACCGAGCTCCTTCGGATGCCAGTAATAGGCGTCATCCGCGAACATCGACACCCAGTCGAAGCAGCCCGCATGGCAGACGTACGCCTTGTAGCGGTCGGTATGGCCGTTCATCCACGCGACCATGTAGCCGCCGTAGCTGCCGCCCGCGGCCACCAGGCGGTCGCCGTCGATGTAGCCCTGGCGCAGCATGAAGTCGGTTCCGGCCTCGACATCCGCCAATTCGCGCTTGCCCCACTCGCCGTCGATCGACTCGAGGAATTTCTGCCCGAACGACGAGCTGCCGTGGTAGTTCACGCACACCACGACATAGCCCTGCGCCGCGAACGCGTGGTTGTTCCAGCGGAAATGGAAGTTGTCGCCCCAGGTCGAGTGCGGGCCGCCATGGATGTTGTGCAGCAGCGGCCACTTCTTCTTCGGGTCGAAGTCGGGCGGATAGACGATCCACATGTGCACCGGCTCGCGGTTCCACCCCTCGATCTCCACCTCACGGATTTCGCCCATCTTCACGCCGTCGAGGACCCCCGCGTTCAGCCGGTCGATGCGCCGCTCGGCGATGCCTGGCGCGCCCCAGAAGACCGCGGGCGGCGTGCTCATGTTGTTGCGCACGAAAACCACCGCGTCCCCGGACACGTCGAAGTCGCTCACGATGCCGCCCTGCGCCGCCACTTGCGGCGTGCGCTTGCCGAGCTCGAAGCGGAAGAGATGCTGGCGCGCATTGTCCTCGGCGATGAAGTGCACCGCGAGCGAGTCCCCCGACCAGATAAGCGGGGGGTGGAGGCTGCGGTCCCAGCGCGCGCTCACAACCTCGAGCTTCCCGTTGCGCCGGTCGATGAGCGCGAGCCGCTGCGTGTCCACCGGGCTCTTCTTCAGGTTCTGCGTGATGAGCGCGATCCAGCGCCCATCCGGCGAGTAGCGCGGTGTTTCGTGGTTCAGCGGCGAGCGCGTGGTGAGCGTGCGAAAGCGCTTGGCGCGCATGTCGAACGCGACCAGCTGGTTTTCGTGGTCGAAGCGCTTGTCTTCGGCCGGATCGAACGAGAACACGATCTCGCGGCCGTCGGGGGCGATGTCGTAGTGGTGGGAGGTCGGGTCGGCGCGCGCGATCTCGTAGCGAGTGCCCGCGAAGAGGTCGCGCAGCGTCCCGCTCTCGACGTCGACGGTGAAGAGGTGCGGCACGCGGCCGTCGGAGATCCAGTGGTCCCACCAGCGATAGGCCGCGTGCTCGACCACGTGCGCCTTCACCTTGTCGTCCTTCCACGCCTTGTAGCGACGCGCGAGCGCCTTCGTGCCCTTCTCCTCGGGCCACACCCACGAGAGGAAAGCGATGCGCTTCGAGTCCGGGAACCACTTGATCGCGAAGGCGCCGGTGGGTATGTCGGTCACGCGCCGGGCCTCGCCGCCGTCGGGCGCGATCACATAGACCTGCGATTCCTCGTCGGCGTGGTCCCCCGACTTCGCGGCGTTTGCCGCGGGCCGCTTCGCGACGAAGGCGATCCACTGGCCGTCAGGCGACCATTTCGGCTCGCCGTCCTTCTCGCCGGCGCTGGTGAGGCGGCGCGGCTCGCCGCCGAACGCCGAGTAAAGCCACAGGCTCGAGCGGCCCTTGTTCTCCTCCATGTCATACGCGGTGACCGACACGCACGCCTGGGCGCCATCGGGCGAGAGCGCCGGCTGGGCGGGACGCTCGAGTTTCCACAGATGCTCGACAGTGAGGCGGTTGCTGGCCATGGGGGTCACAGTACGGGGAATGGGCGGCGATTCTAGCAGTAGAATGGATTAGCTCCACGGAGAATCCCCGATGAAACCCAACGACATGAAGCCCACTTTCAAGTGGGATGACCCGCTCCTCCTCGAAGACCAGCTATCGGAAGAGGAGCGCATGGTGCGCGACAGCGCGCGCGACTATGCCCAGGGAGAGCTCCTGCCGCGCATCGTGGAAGCCAACCGCCACGAGAAGTTCGACCGCAAGATCGTGAACGAAATGGGCGCGCTCGGCTTCATGGGCTCGACCATCGAGGGTTACGGCTGCGCTGGCGTGAACCACGTCTCCTACGGCTTGATCGCGCGCGAGATCGAGCGTGTGGACTCCGCTTATCGCTCGACCATGAGCGTGCAGTCCTCGCTGGTGATGCATCCGATCCACGCCTACGGCTCGGAGGAGCAGAGGAAGCGCTGGCTGCCCGGCCTCGCGTCGGGCGAGCTGATCGGCTGCTTCGGGCTCACCGAGCCCAACCACGGCTCCGATCCGAACAGCATGGAGACGCGCGCGCGCAAGGCCGATGGCGGGTTCAAGCTCTCCGGCGCCAAGATGTGGATCACCAACGCCCCGATCGCCGACGTGTTCGTGGTGTGGGCCAAGGACGACGCAGGCGACATCCGCGGCTACCTCCTCGAGCGCGGCATGAAGGGTCTCACGGCGCCCAAGATCGAGGGCAAGTTCAGCCTGCGCGCTTCGGTCACTGGCGAGATCGCGATGGACGACGTGTTCGTCCCTGAAGCCAACCTGCTACCCAACGTGAAGGGGCTCAAGGGCCCCTTCGGCTGCCTCACCAAAGCGCGCTATGGGATCTCATGGGGCGCCATGGGCGCAGCGGAGTTCTGCTGGCACGCGGCGCGCCAGTACACCATGGACCGCAAGCAGTTCGGCAAGCCCCTCGCGGCGAACCAGCTGATCCAGAAGAAGCTCGCCGACATGCAGACCGAGATCACGCTGCAGCTGCAGGTGTCGCTGCGCATCGGGCGGCTGATGGACGAGGGGCGCGCGACGCCGGAGATGGTCTCGCTCGCCAAGCGCAACGCCTGCGGTAAGGCGCTCGATATCGCGCGCGTGGCGCGCGACATGCATGGTGGCAACGGCGTCTCGGACGAGTACCACGTGATCCGCCACGCGATGAACCTCGAGGCGGTCAATACCTACGAGGGCACGCACGACATCCACGCGCTCATCCTCGGACGCGCGCAGACGGGCCTCTCGGCCTTCTGAAAATAACCGGTCAGTGGATTCCTTCGCCCGGGATGATCTCGGGGAAGAGGGTGAAGGTCTCGACGCCCTCCTCGCGCAGCTCCTCGGCCTCGTCGGGCGTCACTACGCCGCGGATATTGCGCGCGTCTTCTTCCTGGTAATGGATGCGGCGCGCGATTTCGGCGAACTTGCGCCCGACGTCCTCGGTGCTCGTGAGGATGAAGCGGCGCAGCGCGAGGACGGTCTCCCGGCGTAGCGCCTCGTCCGCCTGGGGCGCGGGCGAAGCGTTCCCGCCCGAGGTGTGCACGTGGGGCGCCGACGGCAGCCTTGTCACTTCCGCGGTCGAGCACGTCGGGCACTGCAGCTGGCCCGAGGCGGCCTGCCGGTCGAATGCCTCGGCGGAGGTGAACCAGCCCTCGAAGAAGTGCCCCTGCCCGCAGGTGAGCTGATAAACGATCATGGCCTGGAGATGAGGGCGTGGACGGGGCTTTTCAACGAGGCGGCGACCAACCCTTCGACGCCCTTGGCGAGCTTCTCGACGGCGCCGGAGGCGACCACGTGCTGGCGCTTCACGTATTCCTCGTGATTGCGCTCCACGTCGCCCAGGTCGTAGACGTAGTTCACCATCATGCCGAACGACTGGGCGAACCCCTTGGTCGAGTTGTCGGCCATCCAGTTGATGCGCTCGAGGCGCGCGCCGTTGCCGAGGTGGAAGCGCGCGACCGGATCGAGCGCGTGCGCGCCATCACGCTCGCGCGTGAGGTACCAGGCGGCGAGGCCTTCCAGCGTCGCGCGCTGCGCTGTCCACGGGGCGTCGCCCGCTTCCGGGACGCGCGCTGCGCCGAGGGCGCGCTTCACCCACGCGCGCAGTCCCGGCACCGGCGAGAGCGTCGCGAAAACCTTGAGGTTGGGCAGCTCCGCGTGCAGGTCGGAGGCCACCTGCTTGATGAGGAAGTTGCCGAACGAGATGCCCTTCAGTCCGGCCTGGCAGCTGGTGATCGAGTAGAACACCGCGCAGCGCGCGCGCCGCGGATCGCCCACCGCGCTTTCGAGGGCGAGGATGGGCGCCACGTCCGTCGGCAGGTCGTTCACGAACGCCACCTCGACGAAGATGAGCGGCTCGTCGGGCAGCGCCGGATGGAAGAACGCGAAGCAGCGCCGGTCGCGCTCGAGGCGGCGCTTCAGGTCGGGGAATCCGCGGATCTCGTGCACCGCCTCGTAGGTGATCAGCTTCTCGAGGATCGAGGCGGGCGTGCTCCAGTCGATGCGGCGCAGCTCGAGGAAGCCGCGGTTGAACCACGACCCCAGCAGGTGCGTGAGGTCCTGGTCGAGCACCGCGAGCTCAGGCTGTTCCTTGAGGGCGCCGAGGACCTCGCGGCGCAGGTCGAGGAGCGCCGCCATGCCCCCCGGCGCCATGTTCATGCGGCGGAAGACTTCCTGCCGGGGCGGCTCGGTCACCCGCTGCAGCGCGGCGAGGTGCTCCGGCGAAGGATCGTCGTGGTATGCATGCGCCGCGGCGAGCACCGCCCCGCCCTCAGGGGAAAACTCGCGCGCGAGGCGCGTGAAGAAACGCCGCCGCCCGGGCGGGTCGAGCCCGCGGTAGAGCGCGACGGCGCGCCGCGCGAGCACGGCGCCGGTCGCTTCGCCGCGCTCCGAGATCAGCGTGCGCAGCAGTCCGGCGAGCCGGTCGGCGCGCCGCTGCGTGGCGGGCCGCACCATGTGGGTGGCCGCGCCGACGAGCCGGTCGAGGAGGTTCTTGGGTGTCATCGCGATGGCTTCAGCCCTTCCCGTAGCGGTCCCGCAGGACGTTCTTCTGCACCTTGCCCATGGCGTTCCTCGGCAGGTCCTCGACGAAGTAGACGCGCTTGGGGATCTTGAAGTTCGCGAGCTTCGCCTTGAGCGCAGCGATCACCTGCGCCTCGGTGGGCGGGGCCTGCCCGGCGCGCGGCACGACGATCGCGGTGACGGCCTCGCCGAAATCCGGATGGAGCACGCCCACCACCGCCGACTCGCGCACGCCGGGCAGCTCGTCCAGCGCGAGCTCGATCTCCTTCGGGTAGACGTTGTAGCCGCCGGTGATGATGAGGTCCTTGGAGCGCCCGACGATGGCGAGGTAGCCGTCGCGCGAGAGGCTCCCCATGTCGCCGGTGCGGAAGAAGCCGTCGGCGGTGAATTCCTCGCGGTTCTTCTCGGCCATGCGCCAGTAGCCCGGAAACACGTTCGATCCCTTCACCTGCACGTGCCCGATGGCATCCGGCGCGCACCCGTTGCCGTCGTCGTCCATGACGCGCACCTCGGTGCCGGGAAGCGCCGGCCCCACGGAGCCCGCGCGCCGCTCGCCCCGGAGCGGGTTCGAGGTGAGCATCCCGGTCTCGGTCATGCCGTAGCGCTCGAGGATGCGATGCCCGGTGCGATCCTCGAACCCGACGTGGGTCTCGGCGAGGAGCGGCGCGGAGCCCGAGACGAAGAGGCGCATGTGCGCGCAGCTCGGGCGGTCCAGGCCGGGCTCGGCGAGGAGCCGCGTATAGAACGTGGGCACGCCCATGAAGATCGTCGACTCCGGAAATTCCGCGAGCGCGCGTCGCGCATCGAACTTCGTGTGGAAGCGCATCCCGCTGCCGTTCACCAGCACGCAATGGCAGGCGACAAAGAGCCCGTGCACGTGGAAGAGCGGAAGCATGTGGATCAGCACGTCGTCGGGCCGAAAGCCCCAGGCCGCATGGAGCACCTGCGCGTTCGACGCGAGGTTGCGATGGGTGAGCATCGCGCCTTTCGAGCGTCCCGTGGTGCCCGAGGTGTAGAGGATGGCGGCGAGGTCGTCGCCGGAGCGCGGCACCGTCGGGAACCGGGCGGGCGCCTCGCGCGCGGCGTCGACGAGCGAGCCGCCCCCCGTCTCGTCGAGGGAAAGCACGTTGCGGATCCCGAGTCGCGCGGCGAGAGGTGCGAGCCACGGCTGCGAGCGCGGTTGGGCGATCACGGCGCCGGGCTCGGCGTTCTCAAGGAAGTAGCCGATCTCGCCCTCCTGGTAGGCGCTGTTCAGCGGCAGGTATGCGAGGCCCGCGCGCAAGCAGGCGAGATACAGGAGCAGCGCTTCCGGCGATTTCTCCACCTGCACCGCGACGCGGTCGCCGGGCGCGAGCCCGCGCGACGCGAGGAGCGACGCGTAGCGCGCGCTGCCGGCCTCGGCCTCTGCGTAGGACATCCGCGAGCCGTCGGCGAAGAGCAGCAACGGCGCATCGCGATCGGCCGGAAACCGCGATTCGAAGAGCGCGTAGAGGTTTTCGTTCATGGACTCCCCGGGGCCAACCCCAGCTTGAGCTCTTCGTCGGCGACTCCCGCGCTTCGGAATTCGCCGAATCCGGGGGATTCCTCGCGGCTCTCGCCGAGGATCGCGGCCACCGCGGCTCCGGGAAGCACCTGGATGTCCGCCCCGTGCACGCTCGCCACGCGGCGCGCGGGCGCCGCGAGCGCCACGTAGACGCCGCCTCCCGCCTTTCCGAGGATGGTAAGCCCGACGTCGGTGCCCTTGGACGCGAGCGCCGCGAGGGCATAGCCCATGTCCACGATGTACTCGGTGAGCACGATCTTTTCATCGTCGAGGCGCGCGGCGTGGGCCGCGCAATCGAGGAACACCTCGACGCGCCGCGGCGGCGCGTCGCCCGCCCGCCGCACCGCCTCGGCGAAGCGCCATGCGCGCTGTGCGC
>JBDTXQ010000063.1:0-9845 GCA_040006115.1 Usitatibacter sp. | reverse complement strand
TGGCTCCGCCACGCGCCATTCTGATGACGACCAACTTGACTCTCCTTCCCGTTGAAAACGGGTAACGTGAAAACGGCCGGGATCCGGCACCAGGCGAAACCCCACACCTAAGTGCCGGAAAGCCTTCGATTATATACGATCAGAAGCGGAATTGCCCGCTCTTGGAAATGACCGCCAGCTCGACGTAGTGGCTGCCGTGGCGCACGTCCGGGCCGAAGCTCACGGTATAGCCGCCCGCGTCGTAGTGGCTGAGCCCTGCCAGGGACCGGTAGAGGCCCTCGCGGGAAAGGTCGTTGCCCGCCCTGCGCATCGCCTCCACCAGGACCTTGGCGGCGATGCAGGCCTCGAGGGTGGTGTAGCCGGCCTCGCCGAACCCGGCCTTGGCGATCGCCTCCCGGCATTCCCTCACCACGGGCACCACGATCTTGTTGGGCGGCGGCACCACGCCCGCCACGGACACTCCGACCGCGTTCGCGCCGGCGACCTTGGCGAGCTGGCTGGGGCCCACGAAGGACAGCGCGGTCATGTTGTAGGGACGCTTGCGGTCCTTCAGGCCCTGGAGAACCTGGGCGGTGTTCTGGTAGAGGGTGGTCGCGACGATCACCTGCGGGTCGCTCGCGATGATGGCCTCGACCTGCGCGGGCTCGACATCGGCGTTGCGCTTGAACTTGATGCCCACCGCGTGCCTGTTGGCGGCCTTCATGATGCGCTCGACGGTCGCGAAGTTCTGGTTGCCGATCTCGTCGTCGTAATGAAGCACCGTGATGCGCTCGACCCCCAGGTTGTTCCAATGCCCGAGGATGGTGGTGAGCTCGTCGGCGTAGGAGGCGCGCATCACGAACACGAAAGGGTTCTGCTTGTGGATCGCGTCGGCTCCGGTGAACGGCGCGAAGAACGGCACCTTCCTCTCCTTCACGATGGGCATCGCGTCCAGCGAGAGGGTCGCCGAGGCGAACCCGAACAGGGCGAGCACGTTCATGTCGGTGACCAGCTTCACGGCGTTGGCGCCGGCGGTCTTGCGATCGTTCTTGTCGTCGAGCGAGACCAGCTCGATCTGACGGCCATTCACGCCGCCCGTCTCGTTCACCTTGCGGAAATAGGCCAGCGCGCCATCGCGGATCTCCTTGCCGAAGTCGGCATTGGACCCGGTGAGCGGCGCCGATTGGCCGATGCGTATCTTCTCGGCCGCGGAGGCGGGGAAAGCGCCGAGCGCGGCAACGAGGGCAAGGGATGCGAGGAATGGCTTCATGGATCGGCGATGCGCCTCACTTCGGCTTCACGGCGGGACAGGATTTTTCCTCGCAGGATCTCTTCGCGATCCCCGCGCGCGCCTCGCAGGCGGCGCGCACGTCCGACGGTAGTGCCGCGCATTTCTTTGTTTCGGCCTCTGCCGCCTTCACGCATTCAGAGCACTGCGCGGCCGCCGCGGCGCCGGTGTCCGCACGGCATACCGTCTCCTGGCAAGCGATGCCCGTCTCCGCGTATTTCTTGTCGCACGAGGCCAGCAGCGCCGCGTCCGGCGCGGACTGTGCGCGGCACTGGCTCGCCTGTGCGAGCGCGGCCGACTTGCATTCCGCGCAGGTCACCTGCGCGCGCGCCTGCGTGCACGCAACCAGCGACAGGGCCATCACGCCCAGCAGTTTCCCGATCGTCATCGCGACTCCCCCGCGGGCGGATCAACGCCCACCTGGAAACATCCCCTTCATGTTCTTCAGCATCTTGCCGAGGTTGCCACCGCGCATCATCTTCATCATTTTCTGCATCTGCTCGAACTGCGCGAGGAGGCGGTTCACCTCCTGCACCTGCACGCCCGAGCCGGTGGCGATGCGCCGCTTGCGCGAGGCCTTGAGGAGCTCGGGCTTGCGCCGCTCGAGGGGCGTCATCGAGTTGATGATCGCCTCGGTGCGCTTCAGCGCCTTCTCCTGCAGCTCGGGCGAGGACTGCGCCATCTGGGTGAGCTGCAGCGGCAGCTTGTCGGCCATGCTCGCGATGCCGCCCATGTTCTTCATCTGCTGCAGCTGGCTCTTGAAGTCCTCGAGGTCGAAGTCCTTGCCCTTCTTGAACTTGTCGGCGAGCTTCTGCGCTTCCTTCGCGTCGACCTTGGCGTGCGCCTCCTCGACCAGCGAGAGGATGTCGCCCATGCCGAGGATGCGCGACGCCATGCGGTCCGGGTGGAAGGCTTCCAGGCCCTCCATCTTTTCCGAGACGCCGACGAACTTGATCGGCTTGCCGGTCACGTGGCGCACCGAGAGCGCCGCGCCGCCGCGCGAATCGCCGTCCAGCTTGGTGAGGATGATGCCGGTCAGCGGCAGCGCCTCGTTGAAAGCCCGCGCGACGTTCACCGCGTCCTGGCCCTGCATCGAGTCCACCACGAACAGCGTCTCGATCGGATTCAACGCGGCGTGCAACGCCTTCACTTCCGCCATCATCGCCTCGTCGACGGCGAGGCGCCCCGCCGTGTCGACGATGAGGACATCGAAGAAATGCCGCCTGGCGTGGTCGAGCGCGGCGCGCGCGATGTCCACCGGCTTCTGCGAGGGGTCCGAGGGATAGAGCTCGATCTCGAGGGACTTCGCGAGCGTGGCGAGTTGCTCGATGGCCGCCGGGCGGTACACGTCGGCGGAGACCAGCAGCACCTTTTTCCTGGTGGTGCTCTTGATGAGGCGCGCGAGCTTGCCTGCGCTGGTGGTCTTGCCCGAGCCCTGCAGGCCGGCCAGCAGGATCACGGCGGGCGGCACCGTCGCGAAGTTGAGCGCGGCATTCGAGCCGCCCATGAGATCGACCAGCTCGCGGTGGACGATGCCCACCAGCGCCTGGCCCGGCGTAAGGCTGCCGGCGACCTCCTGGCCGAGCGCCTTCTCCTTCACGCGCGCGACGAAATCCCTCACCACGGGCACGCCCGCGTCGGCGTCGAGGAGCGCCAGGCGCACTTCGCGCAGCATGTCCTGCACGTTGTCCTCGGTGAGGCGCGAATGACCGCGCAGGGTCTTGACTACCGAAGAGAGGCGTTGCGTCAGGGCGTCGAGCATGGGGAATTGGTAAACTGGTGAGGTGGAGCGTAACCGGCACCGAAATGCCTGATTTGCTTTTGTATTTTAGCACCGCCGCCTGCTGGCTCCTGCTCTCGGGCGTGGCGTGGCGCGCTTCGCGCCCGGCGCTCGCCGGAGGGCCGGCCGCGCGTGGCGACATGCGCATCGAGAACGTCGTGGTGCCGGTAGCCCTCGTCCTGCACGGGATGCTGCTCTACCGGCGCGTGGTCGTCCCCGACGGGCTCGACCTGGGCGTGGCCAACGCGGTGTCGATGCTGGTGTGGCTCACGGTGCTGATCTACTGGCTCGCGGGACTCGCCTTCCAGGGACTCACCGCGATCCTCGGGTTGATGTCGCCGCTGGCGCTCCTCGCGGTCCTCCTGCAAGCAGTCCCGATGCCGCACATCGTGACCTACGGCGGGGATCCGCTCTTCACCCTGCACTTCGCCATCGCGATGCTCGCCTACAGCCTCTTCATCGTCGCCACGGTGCACGCGCTGGTGATGCTCGCCGAGGAGAAGTGGCTGCATCGCGGCGTGCTGCCGCCGTTCCTGAAGAGCCTGCCGCCGCTCCTCGAGATGGAGGCGTTGCTCTTCCGCATCCTGCTCGCCGCCTTCGTGCTCCTAACGCTAACCGTGGTGAGCGGCGTCTTCTTCTCCGAGGAGCTCTTCGGCAAGCCGCTCACGTTCACGCACAAGACCGTCTTCGCGATCGTCTCGTGGTTCATCTTCGGGGGCCTCCTCGCGGGCCACTACCTGCGCGGCTGGCGCGGGCGCAAGGCCGTGCACTGGACGCTCGCCGGCTTCACCGCCCTCCTCCTCGCGTACGTGGGCAGCAAGGTCGTGCTCGAGCTGATCCTGAAGCGCGGCTAGGCGGCGGGACATGACCGACAACATTCCGCTGGGTTGGCTTTTCGGCGCGCTCGCGGCCCTGCTCGCCAGCTCCGGATTCTTCGCGATGTCGGAGACCTGCCTCATGGCGGTCAACCGCTATCGATTGAAGCACCTGATCCGCGAGGGGAGCGTCGGCGCGCGGCTCGCGGGCTCCCTCCTCGACCGCATCGACGAGCTCCTCGCCTTCATCCTCGCGGGCAACACCGTGATCAACGCGGCGACGACGATTCTCGTGGCCGAAATATGCCGCCGCCTTTTTGGCGAGGGCGACTACGTGCTCGCCATCGCCACCGCCTCGGCAAGCTTCGTGATCCTGGTGTTCGCGGAGATCCTGCCGAAGATCATCGGCGCGGCCTACTCCGAGACGATCGCGATCGGCGCTTCCTACGTGCTCGCGCCGCTGATACGCATCACGAAGCCCGTCATGTGGATCGTGAACGTGATCGTGCGCGCGCTGCTGAAGGTCCTGCACATCCGCCAGTCCCAGCCGCACGGCGGGCAGCAGCTCAGCATGGCGGAGTTGCGAACGCTGGTCCTGGAAGGCGGCAAGTTCATCCCCAAGAAGCACCAGTCGATCTTCTTGAACCTCTTCGAGCTCGAGGACATGACTGTCGACGACACCATGACCCCGCGCGGCCAGATCGAGCTCCTCGAGCTGAAGGACGAGGTCGAGGAAATCCGCAACTCTCTCGCCACGGCGCACCACACGCGCCTGGTGGTCTGCGAGGGGGGCCTGGACAACGTGGTCGGCATCCTCCACGTGCGCAAGGTGCTGAACGCGACCCGCCGCGAGCAGATCGACGTCGAGGGGCTGCGCGCCATCATGCGCGAGCCCTACTTCGTCCCCGAGGGGACGGCGCTCCTCACCCAGCTCACCAATTTCCAGGAGAACCAGCGCCACATGGGGCTCGTGGTCGACGAGTACGGCGAGATCCTGGGCCTCGTCACCATGAAGGACATCCTCGAGGAGATCGTCGGCGAGTTCACCAGCGCCGCGGTCGGCAGCGCCGCGCACTTCCACAAGGAGCCCGACGGCAGCGTGATCGCCGACGGGACGTGCTCGCTTCGCGTGCTGAACAGGAAGGCGGGCTTCGCCTTCCCCCTCGAGGGCCCCAAGACCATCAATGGCCTGCTCCTCGAGCAGCTCGAGGACATCCCCGAGTCGGGCACGAGCCTGATCGTCGCCGAGCATCCCATCGAGATCCTGCAGGTGCAGAACCGCATGGTCAAAGTCGTGCGGATATTGCCGAAGGTCGCGCTGCCCGAGGAGAAGGTTGCTGCATAGTTTGTTGCTGGCTCGCGGGGGACTCGAGCCGCCCGTTTTCACGGGCTTCGAGAGTGAATTGCGCGGCAGCAAGACTATGAGTACCTGGCGACGAATTTCCGGTCGATCGCGTCCTTCCACCGCCACGCCCACCCGCCTTCCCACGACCATCCGTCCCATGTCGCGACCGCATGGCGCTCGCCGGTGGAGACCAGCGCGAGATAGCGCGCATCGGTGGTGAAGGGCGCGAGCGGCGTTCCCGCGAGGGTAGCGCGCAAGTTCGCCGCGAGCACGGGCGCCGCGCGCACCGCGAAAACCCCGGCCTTCGCGAACCGCGTGCCTTCCTGCGTGGCGCAGTCGCCCGCGCCGAACACTTCCGCGCGCGTTACCGACTGAAGGTATGCGTTGGTGAGGAGGAAGCCGCGCTCGTCAGTGGCGAGACCGCAGCGCCCGATCCACTCGTGGGCTGCGGCGCCGCCCGCCCAGAAAGTGGCGTCGGAGGCAAACTCGAGGCCGCTCTCGAGCCGCACCCGGCCGGGCCCGACTTGCGCCACGGTGCTCGACACGTGCGCGCCGATGTTGCGCCGCGCGAGCCAGCGCTGCAGCCGGCGTCGCGCGCCCACGGAGAATTCCGGGAGAAGCAACGGCGTGTTGGTCACGACGCGAACGTGCGGCGCGGGCCCGGGAATGTCCCGGCGCATTCGATGGTCCATGGCGAGCGCGAGCTCCACACCGCCGGCGCCCCCGCCCACGATGGTGATTGCGCCCACGCGCCCCTCGCGGGTGCGCGCGAGGACCGCCGCCCACCCCTGCATCAGCTCCTCCATGGGCCGCACCAGTGTCGCGTGCTGCTTCACGCCCGACGCCGCGCCGATAAGCGGGCGCGCCCCGGCGTCGATCGACAGAGTGTCGTAGGCGATCGCGGCACCGTCGTCGCACTTCACCTGGCGCGCCTCCAGATCCAGGCCGGTCACCGTCGCCTGGATGAGCTGCGCGCCCGCGCGGCGCGCGAGGGCCTCGATGCCGATGGCGCATTCCTCGATCTTGTAATGGCCGGCGACGACGCCGGGCACCATGCCGGTGTAGAGCAGGCGCGGATACGGCGTCACGACGACGCAGCTCACGCCGGCGGCGGGCTTCTCGGCGAGGTCGCGCAGGACCTCGATGTGGGCGTGCCCGCCGCCCGCGAGCACGAGGCGCTTCATCGACGCTCCTCGAGGCGAAGGTCGCCGAACCACGCGTTGACCGACTCCAGCGTCTGGTCGGTGTCCGCCGCCACCGCGACGCCGGTGATGGCGGGTGTCGGGGCTTTCCAGGTCGCTGCGAAGGCGGCGCGGAAATCGGCGTCGACATCGCGGCTTTCCGCGACCCACTCGCCGGCGCGCGCATTGCCGCTCTCGAGCACCACCATGCGCAGGTGGTCGCTGAAGGGGCTCCACAGGGTGGTGCCGATCGGATGGCGGTTGTCCCACACGTAGCAGATCGCCGCCGCGGGCGTGTCCGGGCCGTAGATGAGCCGCGCGATCTTCAGCTTTGCGCGCGACGCGAAGGAAAGCGATTCCTCGGGAACGTCGAACGACACGTAGACGCGCGCCGCGAAGTCGTCGCCTTCGCGCGTGCCGAGCGCGGCATTGACGAGCGCGTGGTCGACCTTCCAGCGCCACGTGAGCCGGCTGGCGGCGCGAGGATCGACGCGCATGCGGTGCACGGCGGAGCCCACCGCCGACTCCGAGCGCACGTGCAGCACGGTCACGCCGCCGTCGTGCACCAGCGTGAAATCGGGGGCCTTCTTGCGCGGCAGCGGCAGGATGCTCCAGCCAGGAGGCAGCCGTGACCCGGGCTGGGCCGCGGAGAACGGGGCGATCGGCTCGGGCGCGGCGGCTCCCGCGCACGCCATCGCGCTCGCCCACACGAGCGCCGCGGCGGCTCGCTTCAGCATTGGGTCTGCCTGAGGAGCCCCTCGGCCCGCGCCCGCGCGTAATCCTCGGGGCGATCCAGGTCCCACGAGGGTGCGAGCTCCTTCCAGGGCGCTCCCGAGCGCGCCAGCCGCTCACGCGTCGCAGCGGCCACCGTGTCCCCTCCCCAGGCGATCGCCTCGAAAACTCCGGGAAGCATCCTCGCGAGCCCGATCAGCACGTAGCCACCATCCTCCGCGGGCTTCATGACGGCGTCGTGATCGCGCAGCGCGAGCGCCGCCTCCACGAGCGACGCGCCATCGAGCGCCGGGCAGTCGGTGCCGATGATGACGATCGACGATCCCGCCGCGAGCGCCACGTCGGCCGCGTGCGCCATGCGCGCGCCCAGGTCGGCGCCTTCCTGCCGGCGTAGCGCCACGCCAAATTCGCGCGCGCACGCCTCGAAGAACGGATGAGTTTCGTCGGGCGCGCACCAGAGCTCGACGGGCCCGACGCCCGCGCGCGCCGCGACGGCGAGCGCCTGGCGCGCGAGTGCCGCGTGAAGCTCGGCCGCGCCCTGCGCGCCGAGGAGCGCCGCGAGGCGCGTCTTCACCTCCCCGGGCTGCGGCGCCTTGGCGAACACGGCGACGCGCACCGCGTCAGGTCGACGTGCGTTCGACGTCATAGCGTTGCGCGAGGTGGCGCGGATCCGCGCCGAGCGCGTAGGCGAGGCGCAACCGCCACATGAGGACGATGGTGCGCAGCGTGCCGTTCCTCTCCCAGCGCCGCGCCGACGTCACCGCGCGCTCGCGCAGGCAAAGCGGCGGCGATTGCCGCTTCAGCGCCCTGGAGAGCGCGACGTCCTCCATGAGCGGGATCGCGGGAAAGCCGCCGGCACGCTCGAAGGCCGTGCGGCGCGCGAAGATCGCCTGGTCGCCAGTGGCGATGCCGGTGGCTCGCGAGCGCGCGTTCATGAGCACGGCCACGAGCGCGAGAAGGGGCGTGGCGGGCGCGATCGCGACATCGAAACGCCCCCAGGCGCGCCCGCTGCGCTCGAGTCCGCCGGCGACCGCGGCGAGGGCGTCGGCGGGGAGCACAGTGTCGGCGTGCAGGAAGACGAGGACCTCGCCGCGAGCGGCGGCGGCGCCGGCGTTCATTTGGGCGGAGCGCCCGCGCGGCGCCTCCAGGAGGCGGTCGCACCAGGGCGCGGCGAGCAGCGCGGTGCCGTCGGCGCTGCCGCCGTCGACCACGATCACCTCGACACCGCAGGCTCGCAGCGACTGCAGGCGAGCTAGCGCGGCGACGACGCCGCGGGCCTCGTCGAGCACGGGCATCACCACGGAGAGCGGCGGGCGGGGTTGTTCCATCACCCCAAGAATAATGGGTTCCGCGCTACTTGGCGTCGTTGAGCGACCAGTCGTAGTCGAGGAAGGCGACGTCGGCGTTGCCGGCCTTCACCAGCGCGCGATCCTCCGCCGAGTCCGCGAGCTGGTCGGCGTAGCGTGCCATCGTCGCCTTCACCGAGACATAACCCTTGTGGCCCTTCTCGAAATCCCTTCCGTACCAGTCGAAGATCCTCGAGACCTCGAGCTTTCTCGACTGCGGATCGTAGCGGTTGCGCGTGCGATCGGAGAGGAAGCGGCGCATGGCGTCTTCCAGCTGCGCGTCGAGGCGCTCGGCAACGAATGCCTCGTTGCGCAGCATGGGGCAGCCGATCGAGGCGCACACCACCCCCACGTGAACGCGCGGATCGTCGTAGACGCCGGGCTTGCGCAGCAGCTCATGCTCGATGAAATCAAGGTAGGAGTCTTCGCCGAAGAGCTTGAAGAACTTCTTGCTCCAGGGCTTGGAGACGAAGCTGCCGAGATCGCGGATCGACTTGAGATCCGGATACTTCGAGAGGATCAGCTCGACCGTGAAGGCGTTGTACGCGTTGATGAGGAAGGCCTGCTGCTGCGGCTTGGTCCAACCGTCGAACTCGGCCTTGGTGAGCTTCGAGTAGTCGTCGAGAACGGCCTTCAGCTGCGCCCGGTCCTTCGCGAACCCCGCGTAGCTCACGCGCGAGGCGTTGCCATTCTCGACGTATTTCACGTGCTTCTTGAGGAGCTCATCCCACGCCTTGTGGGATTGATCGAGGGCGAGCGCGTTGACGCTCACCAGGAATGCCGCGAGGGCAATGAGGATTCGCTTCATCAATGGTCTCCGTGGCTGTGCGCGGTCTCGTAATAGGGGCGCTTGTCGCGCAGGGAAAATATCTTGCCGACGACCGCGGCGAGCCCCGCCTCGCCGCGCGTCCATTCGTTGAATGTCTTGGCGAAGGCCATCTGGCCCTGCGTGACCCGCTTCTTCTTCCATATGCCCGCCACGAACTTGTTCGCTTCCGGCAGCGTGGGATACGCGTGGATGGTGTCCAGGATCTTGTCCAGCCCGATGCCGTGCTTCATGCAAAGGACGAATTCCGCGATCAGATCGTCGGCATTCTCGCCGACGATGGTCGCGCCAAGGATCTTGCCGCTGCCCGGCGCGGTGAGGACCTTCACCATGCCTTCCGCCTCGCCGTCCGCGATGGCGCGGTCGAGGTCGTCCAGCCCGTAGGTGTAGGCCTCGTAGGCGATCTTCTTCTCCTTCGCATCGGTCTCGTTCAGGCCCACGCGCGCCACCGGCGGATCGGTAAAGGTGGACCACGGAACCACGGAGTAGTCGACGCGGAATTTCCGGAACTTGCCGAAGAGCGCGTTCACCGCGCAGTACCACGCCATGTGCG
>JBDTXQ010000062.1:0-9855 GCA_040006115.1 Usitatibacter sp. | reverse complement strand
GAATGACCGCGTTGATGCGCGCCTCGAGCTCGGAAAGGCTGAAAGGCTTGGTGAGGTAGTCATCGGCCCCGAGGTTCAGCCCCTCGACCCGGGAGTCGATCTCGCCGCGCGCGGTCAGGACCAGCACCGGTACCGTGGCGCCGCGCCTTCGCAGGCGCCGCAGGATGTCGAGCCCATCCATGCGCGGCAGGCCGAGGTCGAGGATCACCAGGTCGTAGTTCTGCGTGAGCAGCACGTGGTCGGCATCGACGCCGTCGCGCATGCAGTCGACCGCAAAGCCCCCAAGCCGCAGGGCTTTCTCGAGCCAGTCGGACAGCGTCTTGTTGTCTTCTGCAAGAAGGATGCGCACGCGGATTCCCCGCGCCGACTCTACATCAATCCTGTTGCGCGAATGCGACGAATCGCGCGCCGTGAAAGCCGTCTGAAAGGTTGGCGGCGCAAGAATCCGGGCGCCAATGACTTTCCCGCACCTACTCGAGTGGAGGCAATAAGATGAAGAAGAATGGATTGATGCAGCGCACGGCGATTCACGGCGCGGTTCTGGGCGCCCTCGCCGCGCTCGCGCTGTCGGCGGCCCCCGCGTTCGCCGACGCCACCAGCGACCTGAAGGCCGAGATCGCGGCCCAGCGCGCGCAGCTGGAAGAGCAGCGCCTGCGCCTGGAAGCGATGGAGAGGAAGCTCGACGCCGCGGCCGCGCAGCAACAGGCTGCCGCCGCGCAGGCCCCCGCCGCGCAAGTCGCCAAGGCGCAGCCCGCCCAGGCGAGCTGGGCGCCGACGCTCATCGCGAGCGCCGACTGGGAGCCCGGATTCAAGTTCCAGGTGACCCCGGTGGACACCGTCACCCTGTACGGCCTGATCGACGCGACGATCAGCGACATCAGCAACGGCAACGCGAAAGGCGATCACAAGCGTGGCACCCAGACGTCGTGGTTCAGCGGCGACCGCTGGGGCATCACCGGCCGGCACGGCCTCTTCAACAACTCGACCGGCGTCATCTTCAAGCTGGAGAGCGAGTTCGACTACCAGACCGGCGAGGAAGACACCGCCGGCGTCCTCTTCAACCGCGACGCCTGGGTTGGATTCGAGAGCGAAGCCCTGGGCAAGCTCACCCTCGGCCGGCAGAATGCGCTCGCACGCGACTTCACCGGCATCTACGGCGATCCCTACGGCGGCGCGAAGGTAACGCTCGCGGAAGGCGGCTACACCAACACCAACAACTTCAAGCAGATCATCTTCTACGCAGCCAGCGCCACCGGCACGCGCTACGATCGGGGCCTGGTGTGGAAGAAGGAATTCGGCGGCCTCGTTGCGGGATTGGGATACCAGTTCGGCAACGTCGTCGGCGACTTCCAGAGCCGCAGCACTCAGACCGCGGCGCTCGGATACAACGCGCCAGGCGACTTCTTCCATCTCGCCGGCTTCTACCAACACTTCAAGGTGGGCAACCTCATTCACAAGGAATGGTCGTTTGGAGGCAACGTCGTCCTGAACCCGGTTTTTCGGGTGAACGCCGGTTACTACAAGGAAGATTCCGAGCAGGGTGGCAACGTCGGCAAGCGCAAGGATCACGCCTGGACCGTTTCGACCAAGATCACTCCTCCGGGTCCCCTGGAATTCGACTTCGGGTACCAGGACCTCCATGCGGACAACGCAGGACTCAAGGGGGGCTTCGTGCTGCGGCCGTATCAGGATTCATCGGCGGTCACCCAGACCGTGGTTGGCGACGCCAAGACAATATACGGCTCGCTGATCTACCACTTCGATCGCCGCGCCGAGGTGTACCTGGTGAGTGACTATTTGAAGCTGAGCGGCGGCTACAACGTCGCCGTCGTCAATGGGCACGACAAGCAGGTCGAGGTGGGCGTCGGAGTGCGCGTGCGCTTCTAACAGAGTTCGTCAGTGCCTCCTTGGCCCGGGTGACGCTCCTGTCCCCGGGCTATTTTTTTATCGGCCCGGCCTGCGAGCTAGCTCGCGCGCGGCCTCGGCGCGCTGCGCCGCCGGCGAGTGACTCGAATTGAGCTCGCCCGGGCTCTCCAGCGCCGCGAGCTTGTCGTAGAAGCTCACCAGGGACGCGGGCGGCCATCCGGCGCGCAGGGCGAGCTTCATGCCGATCTCGTCGGCCTCGTTCTCCTGCATCACCGCGATCCGCTTTTCGCGGATCTCCCCCGCCGGGTCGGATTCCATGTCACCCCACGCGCGTTCACGGCGATGCCCGCCGAGCGCGTGCGCCATCTCGTGGGCGAGAAGCATCGCGAGCTCGCCATCGGTGAGCTCGAGCCGCCTCGCGAATCGCGCTCCGACGAGGACCTTGCCGCCCGCCATGCAGAACGCGGTGGTCGAAGGCTCGCTCGTCACGTGGATTTCCCACGACCACGCCGGGCTCGACGGGCGAGTCTCGTCGGCCGCCGCGATGAGGCCCGCGGAAATGCGGCGGACGCGGTCGAGCAGGGCGCGGTCGTCGTCGAGCGTCCCGATGGCCGAGGCGCGCGCAAGGATCGCCCGGTATTGGCTCGCGGCCTGGTCGAGGAACGGATCCGGCTGAGCGAACGCCAATCGGGCGCACGTCATCAGCATGAGGAAGGCAAACCGGTGCATGGGCCTGCTCAGCGCGTCGCGCCGCCCTTCACGAACTCGAGCGACGCCTGGAAGAGCTCGAGATCCTTCGCGTAGTCGACCGCCTCCGCGCGGTCGATCTGCACCCACTCCTTGCTGCTCGCCATCCCGCCGGGCTGGAATGTGACCACGTTCTCCCGCGAGAACTGCAGCTCCCGGGCCATCGCGACCGGCAGGCGCAGCCCGACGCCATTGCCGCTGATGCAGGCGAACATCCGGTCGTTCACGAAGTACGCGTCGAGCCCGCTCAACTTCTTCGCGGTGACGCCGGGGAGCTGGACGAGGATCGCGTCGATCTGGGACTTGCGGGTGGGGGGCTGCTTGTCTTTTTTCACGGCCTTGTTCGCGGGGTGGCGCCAGCCGATTCTAGCGCAACTCGTCGAAGCCCCAGCGCCCCGCCTCGGCGGTTCGGCGCATGATGGCGAGGGCGGCCGCGAAGAAGGTGCGGAAATTCCCGAGCTGTACGACGAGCAAAGCCACACATCCTTACAACCTAGGAGAGTTCGAATGGTCCGAGTTGGATTGGCAGTAAAACTGCATGCGAAGCCCGGCAAGGAAGCCGAAGTCGCCGCATTCCTCAAGAGCGGACTCGCGCTCGCCAACCAGGAGGCCGCGACCACCGTCTGGTTCGCGCTCCAGTTCGGCCCCTCGACCTTCGGCATCTTTGACGCGTTCCCCGACGACTCCGGGCGGCGCGCGCACCTGAACGGCCCGATCGCCGCGGCGCTGATGGCCAAGGCCGGCGACCTCCTCTCGCGGCCCCCGGAGATCGAGAACGTCGACGTGCTCGCCGCCAAGGTCCCCGGCTGAAAAGTGGTGTCAGGTACGACTTTTTAAGTTGTACCTGACACGACTGTCAGGCGCCGTCACGAATCCGCAATCACGGATGAGAGCTGCCGTCATTGTAGTGATGGGCGTGTCCGGTTGCGGCAAGACGACCGTCGCGCGGCTCCTCGCCGAGCGCCTGGGATGGAGCTTCGCCGAAGCCGACGAGTTCCACTCCGCGGCCAACGTGGAGAAGATGCGCGGCGGGACGCCGCTCACGGACGAGGACCGGTGGCCTTGGCTTGCCGCGATCGCGCGATGGATCGACGCCGCCCGCACCGTGGGACGCCCGGGCGTGGTGACGTGCTCTGCGCTGAAGCGGCGATATCGCGACGTGATCGTCGGCGATCGAGGCGACGTTCGCCTCGTCTACCTGCAAGGAGGGCAAGGTCTCATCGCCGGGCGAATGCGCTCCCGCGAGCACGTATACATGCCGGCCACGCTGCTGGGAAGCCAGTTCGAGACGCTCGAGGAGCCGGGCGCGGGCGAGAAAGCGATCGTCGTCTCGATCGGGCGTTCGCCCGGGGAAATCGTGGCGGCCATCGTCGAGGAGCTCGGGCTCGACCGCTGATCAGCGCAGGGCGTGGTCGATATCGCCAACGAGGTCGTCGACGTGCTCTACACCGACCGACAGCCTCACCAGGTCGGGCGGGCAGATCGAGCCCGGACCTTCGACGCTCGCGCGGTGCTCGGCGAGGCTTTCCACCGACCCCAGCGACGTCGCGCGCTTGAACACCCGCAGCTTCGCGGTGAAATCCTTCGAGGCCTGCTCGCCCGCCTTCAGGCGCAACGAGATCATCCCGCCGAAGCCCCCGGACATCTGCTTCCTGGCGACCGCGTGGCCCGGATGCGAGGCGAGCCCCGGGTAGAGGACATGGGAAAGCTTCGGATGACCCTCGAATCTGCGCGCGATCGCCATCGCGTTCGCGCACGCGGCGGCGACGCGAAGATGCAGCGTGCGCATGCCGCGCAGCAGCAACCACGCCTCGAAGGGCCCGAGAACCGCGCCGCCGCCGCCGCGCACGTAGCGGATGCGCTGCCACAGCTCGTCGTCCTTCTTCGTTGCGAGGGCGCCCGCGATCACGTCGGAATGCCCGTTGAGATACTTGGTCGCGGAATGCATGACGATGTCCGCGCCCAGGTCGAGCGGGCGCGTGAGCATGGGCGTGGCGGCGGTCGAATCCACGGCGAGCGCCGCGCCGACCTCGCGTGCGATGGCGCTCGCCGCGGCGATGTCGGTGACGTCCCAGGTCGGATTCGCCGGCGTCTCGACCCAGATGAGCCTGGGCTTGCGATCGCGCGCCTTCGCCGCCAGGTCATCGAGCGACGAATTCTCGTAGAGCTCGACCCCCAGTCCGCGCGGCGCGGCAAACTCCAGCAGCCATTTGCGCAACGCCCAGTACATGTTCCGCGGCACGAGCGCGTGGTCGCCCGGCATCAGCGCCTGGAACAGCGCCGCGGAGGCCGCCTGGCCGGAGGAGAACAGGAGCGCCGCCTTCGCGTGCTCGAGCGATGCGATCAGCGCCTCGGCCTGGTCATAGCTGGGATTGTCCGCGCGCGAGTAGACGCGCCCGCCGGGATAGGTGCCATCGGTGCCGCGCTCGTAGGTCGTCGCGAGATGGATCGGGGGAACGATCTCGCGATACGTTTCCGTGACGCGCCCCAGGCCCTGGGCGGCGAGGGTTTCGGGATGAAGGGGCTTGTTGTCGGGCACCGGGGGAGTTTATGCCAAACGGCTAAAATACCGCGCATGCGCTCCCTCGCCCACCTTTTCGAAAGCAACCGCGCGTGGTCCGAGCGCATCCGCCGCGAAGACCCGGAGTTCTTCCCGCGCCTGTCGCGCCAGCAGCGCCCGCGCTACCTGTGGATCGGCTGCTCGGATAGCCGCGTGCCGGCCAGCGAGATCGTGGACCTGGCGCCGGGGGAGCTCTTCGTTCATCGCAACATCGCCAACGTGGTCGCGCACACGGACTTGAATTGCCTCTCGGTGATGCAATTTGCGGTAGACGTGCTGAAGGTCGAGCACATCATCGTCGTAGGCCATTACGGCTGCAGCGGCGTCGCGGCCGTGGTGCGCCAGGAACGCGTCGGACTTGCGGACAACTGGCTGAGGCACGTGCAGGACGTTCACACGAAGCACGATTCCACGGTGAGCCGGGAGCCGGACCTCGCGCACCGCATCGACCGCCTCTGCGAGCTGAACGTGATCGAGCAGGTGGCGAACGTGTGCACGACCACCGTGCTGCGCGACGCATGGGACCGTGGCCAGGATCTCGCCGTGCACGGCTGGGTGTATGGTTTGAAGGACGGGCTGGTGCGCGACCTGGGCACCACCGTCACCAGCACCGCTGAAGCCCCCACCGCGTATCAAGCAGCGCTGGCGGCGCTCTAGCCGCGGCCGGGAAGGGCCGGCGAGGTGGCGCGCACCGCCCTGTGGCTCGCTCGCTTTCGGAGGCGCTGGAGGGAGGCTTGAAACCGGCTTTCGGGCCCTCACCTTCCCGTCATGTCCGAGAAAACCACCCCCAACCCGCTCACCACCGAGGGCGCGGTCCGCTTGGAGCTTCCCTCCGGCGGAAAGAAGCCGTCCGGCGCCGCGCCCGCGCGCGCCCTGCCCGACGACGCCATGATCCTGCTGCCGGTGCGCAACGTCGTGCTGTTTCCCGGCATCGTGTCGCCGCTCAGCATCGGACGCGAGCGCTCGCGCGCCGCGGTCGAGGAGGCGGTGCGACTCGAGCGCCCGATCGGAATCCTGTTGCAGACCAAGCCCGAGGTCGAGGCGCCCGGCCCCGATGACCTGCATTGGGTCGGCACCACCGCGAGCGTGCTGCGCTATTTCGCCAACGAGGGCGCACATCACGCCATCGTGAAAGGGTTGCAACGCTTCCGCGTGCTGCAGTTCCTGGAGGGGTATCCCTTCACGGTGGCGCGCGTGCAGCTCATCGAGGATGTGGGCCTCACGGATGCGCAGGTGGAAGGCCGTGCCCGAGCGCTGCGCGAGCGTGCCACCGAAATCCTGCGACTCCTTCCGCAGGTTCCCGCCGAGATCGTCTCCACCTTCCAGGCCATCGAAGGCCCGGGCACGCTCGCGGATTTCATCGCCGGCATGGTGGACATCACGCCCGAGGAGAAGCAGGGCCTCCTCGAGACGTTCGACCTGAAGGCGCGCCTCGACAGGATGCTCGAGCTCCTCTCCCATCGCCTGGAGGTCCTCAAGGTCTCGCGCGAGGTGGACGAGCGCACGCGCGAGAAGATCGGCGACTCCAATCGCAAGCACTTGCTGCGCGAGCAGATGCGCACCATCCAGAAGGAACTCGGCGAGGACGACGAGGGCGGCGCGGATGCCGCGGAGCTCGACAAGGCCATCGGCGCGGCGCAGATGCCCGAAGACGTGGAGAAGCACGCGCGCAAGGAGCTGAAGCGCCTCGAGCGCATCTCTGACGCTTCGCCCGAGAATTCCATGATCCGCACCTACCTCGAATGGCTGGTGGAGCTGCCGTGGAAGGACGAACCGCAAGCCGCGATCGACATTGCGGAAGCGCGGCGCATCCTCGACGAGGACCACTACGGCCTCGACAAGGTGAAGCGCCGCATCCTCGAGCATCTGGCGGTGCGCAAGTTGAATCCCAGGGGCAAGAGCCCGATCCTGTGCTTCGTCGGCCCGCCGGGCGTGGGTAAGACCTCGCTCGGCCAGAGCATCGCCAAGGCGACAGGGCGCAAGTTCGCACGCGTGAGCCTTGGCGGCGTGCACGATGAAGCCGAGATCCGCGGCCACCGGCGCACGTATGTCGGCGCGCTGCCGGGAAACATCATCCAGAACCTGCGCAAGTCCGGCACCCACAATGCCGTCATGATGCTGGACGAGATCGACAAGCTCGGCGCGGGCGGCTTCCACGGCGATCCCGCATCCGCGATGCTGGAAGTGCTCGATCCCGAGCAGAACTCGACTTTCAAGGACAACTATCTCGGAGTGCCCTTCGACCTCTCGAGCGTGATGTTCATCGCCACGGCGAACGTGCTCGACACGATTCCCGGCCCGCTGCGGGATCGCATGGAAGTGATCCAGCTTCCCGGCTACACCGCGCAGGAGAAGCTGCAGATCGCGCGCCGCTATCTCGTCGCACGCCAGCTCGGTTCCGCGGGCCTCTCGGCGGAGCAGTTCGAGATCGCCGACGACGCGCTGATGGCGATCGTCACCGACTACACGCGCGAGGCGGGCGTACGCAACCTCGAGCGCGAGATCGGCAACGTGATCCGCAATGCCGCGGTGCGCGTCGCCGAGGGCAAGGTGACGTCGCTGAAGGTCGGCGTGGATGATCTCGCGGCGACCCTGGGTCCGCTGCGCTTCGACACGGAAGTGGCGATGCGCGCGCCGGTGCCCGGCGTGGCGACGGGTCTCGCCTGGACCCCGGTGGGCGGCGACATCCTCTTCATCGAGGCGGCACGCATGCCCGGCAGCGGCAAGCTGATCCTCACGGGGCAGCTTGGCGACGTGATGAAGGAAAGCGCGCAGGCGGCTCTCTCGCTCGTGAAGGCGCGCTCGTCACGCCTCGGCATCCCGCAAGAATTGCTCGACAAGTCCGACATCCACGTGCACGTGCCCGCGGGCGCGACGCCGAAGGATGGCCCGAGCGCGGGCGTTGCGATGTTCCTCGCGTTGACGTCGTTACTGACCGACCGGGCGGTGCGAAGCGACCTCGCGATGACAGGCGAGATCAGCCTTCGCGGGCTGGTGATGCCGATCGGCGGCGTGAAGGAGAAGGTGCTCGCGGCGCTGCGGGCCGGCATCAGGACGGTGATGCTGCCGGAGCGCAATCGACGCGACCTCGAGGAGATTCCCGCGGACGCGCGCGCGCAGCTAACGTTCAAGTGGATCGCGAGTGTCGACGAGGCAGTCGCAGCCGCGCTCGAGCCGCAGGCCGAGCAGGCCGAAGCGACGTAGGCCGGGAAAGGAAAAGGGCCCCGCGAGGGGCCCTTCTTCATTGGCGTGAAAAGCTACTTGAACGAGTAGGTGAGCGTCGTGTACCAGAACCGCCCGCGCGGATCCGCCACCGCATTCGCCCACCCGGCCGCATGCGAGCCGTTGGACGAAACGTCGGTATACGGCGGCAGGTGATCCAGCACGTTGCGCACGCCGACCTTGACGGCGAGGTGCCTGATGCCCGAGTACTTCGCCGCCAGGTTGATGCGCGAGACGCCCGGAACGTGGTGCGTGCCGCCGGCCTGGAACGCTTCGGTCCAGCCGCTGGTGTACGTCTGCTCGATGGTACCGAGCCACGGGCCGCGCTCGACGTCCATGCTCGTCACGTGCGTCCAGCGCGGATACGCGTTGCCGCCGTTGAAGCTGTTGCCGAGGTAGGTCACGTAGTTGAACTGCTTGCCGGCCTGCGACTTCCACTCCGTGAGGTAGGTGCCGACGAAGGAAAGCGAGACCTTCGCGAAGGCCGGGGTGAAGCGCAATTTCGCGTCGACATCCCAGCCGGCGGTCTTGAGGCCCCCGAGGTTTTCCAACGGCTGGTCCACGTACAGCGTGACGCCGAGCGTGCTGCGGCGGAACCGGGCGATGTACTGGTTGTAGAGCGTGAGATCGTCGGGATTGGCGAGGATCGCATCCGCCGTGATGGACCCGATCGCGTCCTTCTTCTCGATGCGCCAGTAGTCGAGCCCGAGAGAGGCGCCCTGCACCGGCTCCAGCAGGAGGCCCGCGCTCCATTGCGTCGAGGTCTCGGGCTTGAGGTTTGCCGAGGCCACGTTGCGCACATTGAGCTGGGTATCCACGCAACGCGCGTCTCCGTCGGCGATGAGGTCGGCGGGACAGCCCGGGTCGGTCAACGAATTGGCGGAATTGCCGAAGGCCGGCGGGCTGTGGATATCCCAAAGCGACGGCGCGCGGAAACCCTTGCCCGCCGAAGCGCGCAGCAGCAGCTCGCGGCTGGGACTGTAGCGCACGCGCACCTGCGGGCTGCCCTTGGAGCCCACGTCGCTGTAGTGATCCCAGCGAACCGCTCCGCTCACTTCGAGCTCCTTGGAAACCGGCAGCACGACCTCGGCGAACACCGCGCCCACGTTGCGGCTCGCCTTGGTGTCGGGCACTGTGCCCTCGCCACCGATGTGCAGGCCCGCGCCGTAATCCGCATTGGTGGCCTTGTCGTCGATCTCCTCGCGGCGGAAGTCGACGCCGAGCGCGAGCGCCGCGCTGCCGCCCGCCATTCTGAAGATGTCGCGGCTGATCTTTCCGTCCACCTGCGTCGTCGTGCTCTTCGAGTCGCGCACCGGGCCTTCCAGCTTGGCGCCATTGAGCAGCGCCTCGCCCTGCGCGTCGTTCGGCCCGAACGGATTGAGGTTGCCCGAGCGCAGCGCGGCGATGAAGGCCGGCTCGAGGATATAGCCGGTGAGCGAGAGCTTGTCCTTCGCCTGCGC
>JBDTXQ010000061.1:0-9900 GCA_040006115.1 Usitatibacter sp. | reverse complement strand
CCTCAACGAGCTCGACCTCGATCTCGCGGTCGGCCAGCGTGCCTTCGCGCAGCCGCTTGCGCATCACCTGGCGCGCCGTGTTGTCCGCAGGGGCGGCGCCGCTGCCCGATCCGAGGGCGGTGCCGGCGCCGCGGGGAGGAGGCACGAGGATGTCGAGCACGCGTTCCTCCGCGGCCTCCTCGGCCTGCACGCGGTGACGCTTGACCGCGGCCTCGCGTTGCTCCTTCACCGCGACCTCCAGCAGGTCGCGGACGATGGTGTCGACGTCCTTGCCGACGTAGCCGACCTCGGTGAAACGCGTCGCCTCGACCTTCACGAACGGCGCGTTGGCCAGCGTCGCCAGCCGTCGCGCGATCTCGGTCTTGCCGACGCCGGTGGGACCGATCATCAGGATGTTCTTCGGCGTGATCTCGGTGCGCAGCGGCTCCGGCACCTGCGCGCGGCGCCAGCGGTTGCGCAGCGCGATGGCGACCGCGCGCTTGGCGTCCCCCTGCCCGACGATGTACTTGTCGAGCTCGTGCACGATTTCCTGCGGCGTCATCATCGATGCCGGCTCGGCGGCGACCGGAGCGGCGGGCGTTGCATCGGCCATCGTCATAGCGACTCGATCACGTGGTTCATGTTGGTGTAGATGCACAGCTCCCCCGCGATGGCGAGGGACTTCTTCACCACCTCGGCGGGCTCGAGCGTGGAATTCTCGAGTAGTGCCAGCGCGGCGGCCTGCGCATAGCCCCCGCCGCTGCCGATCGCGAGCAGCCCGTGCTCGGGCTCGAGCACGTCGCCCGTGCCGGTGATGATGAGCGACGTCTCGCGGTCGGCGATCGCGAGCATCGCCTCCAGGCGACGCAGCATCCGGTCAGTGCGCCAGTCCTTGGCGAGCTCGACCGCGGAGCGCAACAGGTTGCCTTGGTGCTTCTCGAGCTTCGACTCGAATCGCTCGAAGAGCGTGAACGCGTCGGCGGTGGCGCCCGCGAAGCCGGCGAGGATGCGGTCGTGGTAGATGCGGCGCACCTTGCGGGCGGTCGCCTTCACGACGATGTTGCCGAGCGTGACCTGGCCGTCGCCGCCCATGGCGACGCTCGCCCCCCGGCGGACGGAAAGGATGGTGGTGCCGTGGAATTGCGCGGGTTCGTCGCTCATCGGAAGGGCTATATCAGGCGCGGCAGGAGGGCGCGCGGGAAAATCCAGAATTTGCGTAGAGGTATTTCAGGTGGACTTGCGCCGCACCAGGATCGCGTAACGGTTGACACCCATGGCTTCCAGAAGTGCCGCGTTGAGCTCGCTCAGGTTGGCGAGGATCACGCGCTTGCCGGCGAGCTGGATCGCCTTCACCACGTCGAAGAATGCGGCGGTGTAGCCGAATTCGACGCGCAGCACCTTGGCCATGTCGACCACCACCTCGGTGCGCGACGCGGCGAGCGCCGTCAGCTCGGCGATCTGGTTGGAGCTTGCCGCGGAGAGCACGCCCTTCAGCTCGAATCCCGCTTCCGGGGGTGGGGGCGCGGAGGCCGCGATCGTCGCCGCGGAGGTGGCCCGAGCCGCGTCGGAGGCGACCTTGTTCACGTAGACCTCCCAGTTCGGGGGCGACATTTCGAAGGCCACCGCGAATTCCATCCCGAGCTCCTCGAAATCGTCCATCCTGCCGGTGACGATGTAGATCTCGAAGAGCAGCATCCAGAACGGACGCTGGTCGGCCGTGGCGCTCTCGTTGAACGCGGCGCGCAGCACCTTCTCGAGCGACTCGAAATTGTTGAACCACATCGGCATCTTCTTCTTGCGCAGGCGCCCCAGGGCATTGGCGAGAAGCAGCGCCTCTTCCGGGGTCATCGCGGCCACCTTCGCCACGTCCAGGCGCACGGTTCCCTGGGATTCGGCCAACACCAGGAACTTCTCGATCTCGGCGGCGAGCTCGCCCGTAGCTGACGGCTTCAGCGCGAAGAAATCCTTGCGTTCGCGGCCCTGGATGCGCCGCGGGTCGTTCGCGGCCTCGCCGTTGTCGGCCCACGCCGGTGGGGATTGCTCGAACTTCACCGTGAAGAGCATCGAGAGCGAGTCGAACTCGTGGCGATCCTGCGCGATCTGGTGCAGGTCGAACAGCATGAGCCACGCCTGCTTGTTGTTGCGCCCGACCGGGTCCTTGATCTCGCCCTTCAGCAGCGCGGTCGCGGCCTCGGCATGGTTCGCGGCGTAGAGGACGGCGGCCTCCTGCGCGGTGGGCAGCGCGCCGGAGTTGTATTCCTCCGTGCCGAGGCGGCCCGCCGGGCGCGGCGAGCGGATGGGGCTGGGCGAGGCGGCGCCGGCGGCGGGGGTCGCCACTGCCTAGCGCTGCACCGCGTTCGCGTGCGTGAGGCGGTAATACACGACATCGTCGTCGAGCACCGCCATGCGCCCCGCGACCACGATCGGCTCGTAGGTGAACTCGATCGGTTGGTCGGCCAGCACTTCGACCATGGATTCGGGCCCGCCGGGCATGCAGAACGGGCAGTGCGGCGGGAAAGACGCGATGAGGAAACGCTTCTGCATGCGCGTCTGCTCGAGCGGCATCATGAAGCCGTAGATCTTCACCTGTTGCTTGTCGAGGCCGCGGATCTCGCGCGTGAATACGGGACCGAACTTCTTGTCGGCGCGCTGCACCGTCTTGGCTTCCTGCAGGATCTGCCACGGCACGGTGCCGACCGGTTGCGCCTCGGTGGCGCCGCCGGGGACCTGCAGGCCCTTGGGCGCCGCCGCCGTCTCGCCGAGCGCCAGGCGCGCCGCGCCGACGAGCGCCAGGGCCGCGAGGAGGGTTGCAAATGTGCGCAGCATTTTGTTCATCGCTTCCGTGGTCGAGCGTCGCAGCTCATCGCCTGAGGAGGATCGCCGGGTCGCGGCGGTACGCCTGGAAGGCGGGGATGAGGCAGGTGGCCGCGCCGGCGGCGAGCACCACGAGAGCGATCCAGCCTTCCGCCGGTTGCCACGCGAGGCCGGTGATGTTCCAGGCGTTCGAGCGCGCGATCCAGCTTCCCAAGACCCCTGCAGCCGCATGCCCGAGGACCAATCCCAGTATAACCCCCGCTAACACGAGCGTCACGCCTTCGGCCACGACGAGCGCGAAGAGTGCGGCGGGGCGCGCGCCCAGCATGCGCAGCAGCGCAAGGTCGTAGCGGCGCTCCTGCAGCGCTGACATGAGCGCCACGAACATGGAGAGCGCCGCGGTCGCCATCAGGACCACGGCGAAACCTCGCAGCACGTCGACGCCCACGCCGACGAGGTTCATGAGGCGCGCCATCTCGTAGGCAGGAGCCGCCGCCTGCATCGACGTGGTTGCGTTGATCCTGCGCGGCATGAGCGCCGCGGCGAGCGGCGTGCGATACCTCACGAGGAGCGCGGTGATCTCGCGCTGCCCTTCGGCGCCGGCCCCGGGGTGCTCTTCGTGGATTTGCCAAACGCTCTCGAGCGGCGTCACCACCAGCCGATCGATGACGGTGCCGGTGGGCGCGAGGACGCCGACCACGCGATAGGCGTGGCCCTCGTGCGGCGTGCCGCTCGCGCCGAGCCCGTGGGTGCCCACCAGTTGCGCGCCCATTCCCACCCCGGTGCGCCGCGCGACTTCGGCGCCCACCACGACTTCCATGCCGCGCTCGAACACGCGTCCCTGCGCGACCTTCGCGCCGTAGAGCGCGAGGTAGGTCGCGTCCGTGCCGATGATGCGGTGGCCGCGGAACGTGTCGCCGAGGCAGATCGGCGTCGACGACGCGACCATCGGGTCGGCGGCGACCTTGCGCGCCTCGTCGAGACGGATGTTGCCGGTGGGCACGTCGGCCTGCAGCAGCGCCGAGAGGATGAGCTGCAGGGGGCTGCCCTTGGCGCCGACCACCAGGTCCACGGGACTCGCGTCGCGCGCGAGGCGCTCCTCGGCCTGGGAAGTGAAAAGGAGGAGCAGGACGAGGGTCGCCACGCCGATGGCGAGCATCGCGGCGTTCAGCAGCGCGAGCAGCGGGCGCGCGGCGAGGTAGGCCCAGGCGAGGCGGATCGTGCTCACAGCTCGAGGCGGCGGGCGACTTCGCCGCGGATGCGCTGGTCGTGGGTCGCGATGACGAGGGTCGCGCCGCAGGCGGTGGCGGCGCCGCGCAGCAGCGCGAGCGCCCTGGCGCAGCTCGCGTCGTCGAGGGCCGAGGTGGGCTCGTCGGCGAGGATCACGCGCGGGCGGTTCACGACCGCGCGGGCGATCGCGACGCGCTGCGCCTCGCCGACCGCGACGTCGCGCGCCTTGCGCGGGGCGATCGCGGCGATGCCGAGGCTCTCGAGGCACGCGTCGATCGCGCGGTCGTCGCGCGCGATACCGGCGAGGCGCTGGGCGATGCGCAGGTTGTCGCGCACGCTCACCACGCCGATGAGGTGCAGCATCTGGGGAACGAGCCCGACATGGCGCGCGCGGAAAGCGTCGCGCGCGACGGCGCCGAGGCCGGTCACCGCCTCGCCCGCCACCGCGACGCTGCCGGCCGAGGGCGCGAGGAGCCCGGCGATGATTGCGATCAGCGTGCTCTTGCCACTCCCCGAGGGCCCGATGACGAGGCATGCCTCGCCCTGCGGCACGCTCCACTGCGGCACCGAGAGAACCGTGCGCCCCCCGTATTCATGCCGCAGCTCGCGAATTTCGAGCATCAGGTGGTCTTGTTCATCTGTGGTTGCGCATCGGTCAAGCGACGCAGTAGGCGAGGCCTTCCTCGAAGAGGCGCCGCGGGAGCTTGCGCCCGATGAATACCATCACGCTCTCGCGCTTGTCGCCCGCCTCCCAGGGCTTGCCGGGCGTGCCACCCATCAGCATGTGCACGCCCTGGAAGATCATGCGACGCGGCTCGCCCTGGACGTTGAGCACGCCCTTGTAGCGCAGCAGCTCCTCGCCGTAGTTCTGCACCATGAGCGAGAGGAAGGTCTCGATCTTCTCCATGTGCAGGGGCCGCGCGTCGCGCCACACGAACGACTTAACGTCGTCGTCGTGCTCGTGGTAATCGCTCTCCAGGAACGCCGGGTCCACCTCCAGCACGGAATTCAGGTTGAATCCGCGGATGTCGAGGATCTCCCTGATGTCGGCCTCGCCCATGTGCACCTTGTGCTGGTGGGCGCGCGGGTTCATCTGGCGCAGGCGCTTCATGAGCGCCTCCACCTTCTCGTCGTCCACGAGGTCGGTCTTGGAAAGGAAGATGCGGTCGGCGAAGCCCACCTGGCGGCGCGCCTCGTCGTGGTCGTCGAGGGTCTTCTCGGCGTGCTTGGCGTCGACCACCGTCACCACGGCGTCGAGCAGGTACTGGCCGTGGATCGCCTCGTCCATGAAGAAGGTCTGCGCCACGGGTCCGGGATTGGCGAGCCCGGTGGTCTCGATGATGACGCGGTCGAACTTGAGCTTGCCCTCGCTCCTCTTGCGCGCGAGGTCGCCGAGGATCCTCACCAGGTCGCCCCTCACGGTGCAGCACACGCACCCGTTGTTCATCTCGACGATCTGCTCCTGCTTGTCCTTCACCAGGATCTCGTTGTCGATGCCGGTCTCGCCGAACTCGTTCTCGATCACCGCGATCTTTTCCCCGTGCTGCTCAGTGAGGATGCGGTTCAGGAGCGTGGTCTTGCCCGCGCCGAGAAAGCCGGTGAGTATGGTGACGGGAATGAGATCTTTGTCGGCGGGTGCGGCTGCGGCCATGGGACTTACCTCGGGAGTGTCGCGGAAGTGCGCGTGAAGGATTCCAGTATGCGGGCGACCGCGGTCTCTTCAAGGTCGCGGCCGATGAAAACGATGCGCGTCGAGCGGTCGGCGTCCGGCCAGGCGGAAAGGCGAGCCGCAGGATACAACGCGTGCTGCACCGCGTGCACAGCGCGCGGGCCGGGCTCGCCGGCCACGTTCACCAACCCCTTCAGGCGCAGGATTCGGTCGCCCATGAGGTCGAGGAGGGTTTCGAGCCCTCGCTCCAGGTCCTCCCAGGCGAGCGGCGCCTCGGCGCGCCAAACGAAGCTCGCGATGCGCGGGTCGTGCAGCGACCTGGAGTCGCCTACGCCCCGGTAGGCTCCGGCCGAGAGCCAGCCGAGCGCATCGGGAGTGGCGGCGCCGGGACGGTGCAGCCCGGTGTCGAAGAGGAGGGAGGGGTCGAGGTCGCCCATGACGGCGCGCAGAATCCGGGCGCCGGGATTGAGCGCGCGCAGGCGATCTTCCAGGAGGCGCGTGTCGCCTGCGCGGTCGACCTTCGTCACCACGATGCGATCGGCGAGCGCGGCCTGCTTCACGGCCTCGGGCCGCTGGTCGAGGCTCGCCATGCCGTGCTCCGCGTCGACGGTGGCGAGGACGCCCGAGAGCGAGTAGCGCGCGGCGAGCAGCGGCAGCTCTATCAGGGCCGCCATGATCGGCGCGGGGTCGGCAAGCCCGGTGGTCTCGATCACCACGCGCCGGAAATCGCCCACCGCGCCGGTGGAGCGCTGGTGATGCAGGTCGCGCAGCGCGCGGATGAGGTCGCCCGAGGCGCGGCAGCAGATGCAGCCGCCCGGCAGGACCACCATGTCTTCGCTGGCGCGGCGCACCAGCAAGTGATCGATGCCGGTCTCGCCGAACTCGTTCACGACGATCGCGCTGTCGGCGTAGCGCGCGTCTCCCACCATGCGATTGAGCAGCGTGGTCTTGCCGCTGCCGAGAAATCCGGTGAGCACCGTGACCGGCGTGATGGCGCTCGGCGCCACGGCCTTCAGCCTTTCTTCGCCGGCGGTTTCGCCCGGCGCGCGCGCGGGTGCGCCGCGTCGTAGACCTTGGCCAGGTGCTGGAAGTCGAGGTGGGTGTAGACCTGCGTCGAGGAGATGCTCGCGTGGCCAAGCATCTCCTGCACCGCGCGCAGGTCGCCCGAAGACTGCAGCACGTGGGACGCGAACGAGTGGCGCAGCATGTGCGGGTGCACGTCGACTGCCAGCCCCGCGGCGCCGGCCCAGCGCTTGATGCGCCGCTGCACTTCGCGTGGCGTGATCCGCGAGCCCGCGCGGCCCACGAAGATCGCTCTCTCGCCGGGCTTGGCGATCGCGCCGCGCCTGGCGGACCACGTCGCGAGCGCCGTGAGCGCATGCGCCCCCACCGGAACGATGCGCGTCTTCGATCCCTTGCCGGTGACGCGCACTTCGCCCGTTGCCGCGTCGATGGAATCCACGTCGAGCCCGGTGAGCTCGGAGACGCGCAGCCCGCACGAGTACGCGAGCTCGAAGAGGGCGCGGTCGCGCAGGCCCATGTCGGACGCGTCCTCGAGGCTCACCAGGCGCACCGCTTCATCGGGGGACAGCACTTCCGGGAGGCGCCGGGCAGCCTTCGGCGGCCGCACTCCCGCGCAGGGATTGGACTGCGCCTCGCCCTGGCGCACCAGCCACGCGTAGAGGCCGCGCCAGCTGGACAGGATGCGCGCGAGCGAACGCGGCGATTGCCCCTTCGAATGCAGGGCCGCCACGAAGCGGCGGATGTCGTTGCCGTCGAGCGTCTCGAGCGCTCGCTCGCCCGCCAATCCCAGGAGGAGGCGGCCGTCGCGCGAATAGGCGCTCAGCGTGTTTGCGGCGAGCCTTCGCCCGGTGCGCAGGCTGGAGAGATAGCGCGCGAGCGCGCTAGGCGGCGTCGCCACGCGACGGGGTCACGAAACGCCACAGCGCGTGGCTCACCAGCTCGCCGATGCGGGCGAGGTAGAGCGTGCCCATCTCGGGGTAGAAGCGGCGCGGGTCCTCGGAGGCGAGCGCGACCACTCCGAACGCGAGGCCGTCGCGAACCAGCGGCACCAGCGCAAACGACTTCAGGTGGGCGGCGGCCTCGCCGAACCAAGCCTGGCTCTCGTACACCGCGTGCTGCCCGCAGTAGGGTGCGGTCATCTTCTCGACGAACTGGCGCATCTCGGCGGCGACCGCGCCGAACTCCTTGGTGTCGGGATTCTCCTCGGCGACGTTCCAGAGGCGCACCGCGACGTGCGGCACCGCGAAGTGGTCGAGGAGGTCGAGGTAGAGCGTGTCGAGCACCGCGTCCAGGCTCGGCGCCTCGATCAAGCGGCAGGCGAGGCGGTGGACCTTCTCGCCCAGCGCGTCGTTCTCCTCGCCGAACTGGATCAGCTCGTGCAGCTTGTCCTCGAGGATCTTCGACTTCTCGCGCAGAGCAAGAAGCTGGCGCTCTCCGATCGACACCGCGCGGCCGCCGTGCGGGTGCGGGATCTGCAGGTTGGTGAGGATCTCGACGTTCTGCTCGAAGAACCCCGGGTTGCGGGTGAGAAACTCGGCCACTTGCTCGGGTGTCAGCAACGCTTGCATCTTTTCGTTTCTTCCTCCGCTGCCTCGCGCCTAGATGTCGATCTCGCCGTCGAACACTTTCACGGCGTCGCCCGTCATCATAACGGGGCCGCCTTGCCCCATCCAGCGAATCTTGAGGTCGCCGCCGCGGGTGGTGACGGTGACCTCGTCGTCGAGGAGCCCGCGGCGGATGCCGGCGACCACGGCGGCGCAGGCGCCGGTGCCGCAGGCGAGCGTCTCGCCCGCGCCGCGCTCCCAGACGCGCAGCTTCACGTGGCTGCGCGAGAGCGGCTGCATGTAGCCCGCGTTCACGCGCTTCGGGAAGGCGGGGTGATGCTCGATGAGCGGTCCCTGCGTCGTGACGGGGGCGCGGTCGACGTCCTCGACCACCTGCACGGCGTGCGGATTGCCCATCGAGAGCACGCTCACCTCCACGGGGACGCCCGCCACGTCGAGGGGATAGATGATGCGCGCTTGGTCCGCGACGAACGGCACCTCGCGCGGCTCGAAGCGCGGCGCGCCCATGTCCACCGTCACCTGCCCCGAGTCCTCGAGCCTCGGCACGATCACGCCGCTCGCGGTCTCCACGCGGATCTCGCGCTTGGTGGTGAGCCCCACGTCGCGCACGAAGCGCACGAAGCAGCGCGAGCCGTTGCCGCATTGCTCCACCTCGCCGCCGTCGGCGTTGTAGATGCGGTAGCGGAAATCGGTGCCGGAGGTGCGCGCCTTTTCGACCACGAGGATCTGGTCGCAGCCCACGCCGAAGTGGCGGTCGGCGATGCGTCGCACGATCTCGGCGGTGAGGTGGACTTCCTGGCGGACCGCGTCGATCACGACGAAGTCGTTGCCCTGGCCGTGCATCTTGGCGAAGCGGATGGTGCGAGGCGAGCCCATCGGCAGATTCTACCGGCGCCACTCGGGCTACGTTCCCCGAGGCACGTTGTCGGTCCGAAGTGAGATAATCGTCCCGCCCCGCACTTCCACCGCTATTGCGCGCTCCCGCCGTCGAGCGCCCGAAGGGATTCCCAATGAAAGAACAGGAGAAGAGCGGCCTCGCCGCCATCATCCGCAACAACGAGACCGAGATCCTCGCCGAGTGGATCCGCGAGCAGGCGGCCGGGCAGAAGCGCAAGGACCCGATCCAGGAGGTCGAGGCGCGCCGCGTCTCCAAGGAATTCCTCGCGGCCAGCGTCGAGGCCATGGGCACCGGCGCCTCGGTGGAAGGCCGCGAATGGGACCGCGTGCGCGACATCCTGAGCGAGCTGTCCGCATCGCGCGCCGCCCAGGGCTTCTCGCCGAGCGAGACCGCGCGCTTCGTGTTCTCGCTGAAGCAGCCGGTGTTCACGCGCCTGCGAACCGATCTGGAGCGCGATCCGAAGGCGTTCGCCGAAGCGGTCTGGATGGCGACCACGATGATCGATAACCTCGGGCTCTTCACGATGGAGGCCTACCAGAAGAGCCGCGAAGGCGTGATCCAGCGCCAGCAGCGCGAGCTGCTCGAGCTTTCCACTCCGGTGGTCCAGCTTTGGGACGACATCCTCGCCCTCCCCCTCATCGGCACGCTCGACAGCGGGCGCACGCAAGTGGTGATGGAGAGCCTGCTCGAGAAGATCGTCGAGACCGGCGCCTCGATCGCGA
>JBDTXQ010000060.1:0-10069 GCA_040006115.1 Usitatibacter sp. | reverse complement strand
CCATCGCGATCGACCGCTCGAGCGGCAGCAGCGCGCGCGAGCAGATCGTCGAGCAGGGCGCCCAGCGCCTGAAGGAAGGCCACTGGGTGACGATCTTCCCCGAGGGCACGCGCATCGCGCCCGGCAAGGTCGGGCGCTACGGCATCGGAGGCTCGCTGCTGGCCACGCGCACCGGCACGCCGGTCCTTCCCATCGCGCACAACGCCGGCGAATATTGGCCGCGCTATGCGTTCAAGAAGAAGCCTGGCACGGTGAAGGTCGTGATCGGCCCCCTCATCGCGACCGAAGGGCGCGACGTGGTCGCGGTCAACAACGACGTGCAGGGCTGGATCGAAGGCCAGATGCGCGTGATCTCGCCGGAGCGCTATGGCGTCGCGTGATCTCCTGACGCGCGACGCTCGCCAGATGGCGTTGAGCGCCGGTCCGATCGACTACGTGCTGGTGCGCCGCCGCGGACGGCGCGGCGTCGGCCTCAAGGTCGACGAGTCCGGCCTCACGGTGAGCGCCCCGGTGACGATGCCGGTCTCGCGCATCGAGGCCGTCGCACGCGAGAGCGAAAGCTGGATCGTGCGCAAGATTGCGGAGTGGAGCGCGCGCCAGGTGCCCGACGCGCGATGGGACGACGGCGCGGCGCTGCATTTCCTCGGCGAGCTCGTGACGCTGCGCCTCGTTCCCGGCAAGCGCTCGCAGGTGCTGCTCGCTTCCGGCGAGTTGCGCGTGGCGACGCGCGGCGGCGGCGAGGAAGAGATCCGCCGCGCGGTGGTGCGCTGGTACAAGCGCGCCGCGCACGAATGGCTCGCGGGGCGCACCAGGAATCTCGCGCTGCGCGCCGGGCTCGTCCCGCCGAACCTCATGATCTCGTCGGCGCTGTCGCGCTGGGGCAGCTGCAACACCCGCGGCGAGGTGCGCCTCGCGTGGCGCCTGGTGAAGGCGCCGCAGCACCTCATCGACTACGTGATCTGCCACGAGCTCGCGCACCTGCGCCACATGAACCATTCGGCCGCTTTCTGGGCGGAGGTCGAGCGCCAATGCCCGGGCTACAAGAGCTTGCGCGCGGAGCTCTTTTCCACCGACCATCTGTACCGGGCATTCTAGGAGGCGACATGAGGCTTCTCCACACCATGATCCGCGTCGGCGACCTCGACAAGTCGATCGCGTTCTACACCGGCGTCCTCGGCATGAAGCTCCTAAGGCGCAAGGACTATCCCGACGGCAAGTTCACGCTCGCCTTCGTGGGCTACGGCGGCGAGAGCGACACCGCGGTGATCGAGCTCACCCACAACTGGGACACGAAGAAGTACGACCTCGGCAACGGCTTCGGCCACCTCGCGGTCTCGGTGCCCGACGCGTACAAGGCATGCGACGCCGTGAAAGGCCAGGGCGGCAAGGTCACCAGGGAAGCCGGCCCGATGAAGCACGGCACGACGGTCATCGCCTTCGTCGAGGATCCCGACGGCTACAAGATCGAGTTCATCCAGCGCCCTTGAGCACGCGGCGCGAGCTCGCGGTCCGTGGTCGTGCCTGGGGCATTTCAGCTTCCGGAAGCATCGCAGAGGGCGATGAATTCCGCCACCGAGAGGGTCTCCCCGCGCCGTTGCGGATCGATGCCCGCCTTCGCGAAGGCTTCTGAGGAGACGAGCGCGCGAACCGCGCTGCGAAGCATCTTGCGCCGCTGCGAGAAGGCCGCCATCACGATCTTCGCGAAGAGCTCCTCGTCGCCCGCCCGCGGCCGGCCCGCGGGAAGCGGCTTCATCAGCACGACCGCGGAGTCGACCTTGGGCGGCGGCGTGAAGGCCCCCGGCGGCACGCGGAAGAGGAGCGCCATCGCGAAGCGGTATTGCAGCATCACCGAGAGGCGCCCGTACGCCTCGGTGTCGGGTGCCGCCACCATGCGCTCGACGACTTCCTTCTGCAGCATGAATACCGCGTCCTGCAGGCGATCGGCGATCGCTGCGATGCGAAAGAGGATCGGCGTCGAGACGTTGTAGGGGAGGTTCCCCACAACGCGCAGCGGCGCGGCAAGCGCGGCGAAATCGAATTCCAGCGCATCGGCGCGATGCACCATGAGCTTGCCTTCGGGAAAGCGCGCGGCGAGATCGGCCGCGAGGTCGCGGTCGATCTCGACCACGTGCAGGCGCTCGAGCTTCGGCTCCATGGCCTCGGTGAGGATACCGGTGCCGGGCCCGATCTCGACCATGGAGTCGCCCGGCTTCGGCGCGATCGCATCGACGATGCGCACGAGGTAGTGGCGGTCGGTGAGGAAGTGCTGCCCGAAGCGTTTCTTCGCACGCGGCAGCATGGCGGCGCCGCCCTAGCGGCGGAAGGACGCCATCTCGAAGGCGAGCGCGAGGGCCGCGCGCAGGCTTCCCAAGTCGACCTCGCCCGCCCCGGCGCGGTCGAGCGCGGTGCCGTGGTCCACCGAGGTGCGGATGATGGGCAGGCCCAACGTCACGTTCACGGCCTGCCCGAACGCGGCGTGCTTGAGCACCGGCAGCCCCTGGTCGTGGAACATCGCTAGCGCGCAATCGCCCTGCGCGAGCACGCGCGGCGTGAACAGCGTGTCGGCGGGGAAGGGACCTGACACCGCGAGGCCTTCGCGGGCCAGGGCCTCGATGGCGGGCGCGATGCTGTCGATCTCCTCGCGTCCCAGGTAGCCCGATTCCCCGGCGTGCGGATTCAATCCCGCGACGAGGATGCGCGGGCGCGCGATGCCGAAGCGCTTGCGCAGGTCGGCATCGATCACGCGGATCACCGCCTCGACAAGCTCGCGCGTGATGGCGCGCGGCACTTCGGAGAGCGCGAGGTGCGTGGTGGCGAGCGCCACGCGCAACCCGCCGCCCGCGAGCAGCATCACGACGAGCGGCGTGCCGGTGCGCTCGGCGAGGTATTCGGTGTGGCCGGTGAACGCGATGCCCGCGTCGTTGAGGACGCTCTTCTGCACCGGCGCCGTGACCATCGCGTCGAACTCGTCGACGACGCAGCCGTCGAGGGCGCGGTCGAGGATCGCAAGGACGTGGCGCGCGTTGGCGGGGTCAAGGCGGCCCGGCGCCACACGCGCAGCGACGGGCACGGCGAGGATCGAGAGCGCGGGCGCGCCCTGGGGGTCGCGATACTCGGGGATGTCGAAGGCAATGCCGCGCATGCGCGCGCGCTCCGCGATCACCTCGGGGTCGCCGACGATCACCACTCGGCCGGGGAGCTTCTCGCGCGCGAGGAGCGCGCACAGGTCGGGCCCGATGCCGGCGGGCTCGCCGGCGGTGAGCGCCACCAGCGGCAGGCTAGCGCTCGTCGTAGCGGTTCTCGACGAATGCTCGGTCGCGCGACTGGCGCAGCCAGTCCTGGTACGCCTCGTCGGCCTTGCGCGCGCGGATCGCCTGGCGCGCGGCCACCTTCTTGCGGTCTACCGAGAGCTCGTCCGAGCGCCGCTCGATCACCTGCACCAGGTGCCAGCCGAAGGGCGTCTGGATCGGCTGGCTCACTTCGTTGTCCTTCAGCGCATTCATGACGCGCTCGAACTCGGGCACGGTGTCGCCGGCCGCGACCCAGCCGAGGTCGCCTCCCTTCGAGGCGCTCGCGTCCTCGGAATTGGTCTTGGCGAGCTCGGCGAAGTCGGCGCCGCCGGTGACGCGCTCGCGCAAGCGCTGCAGCCGCTCGCGCGCCTCGCTCTCGGAAAGTCCGTCGCGCGCGCGCAGCAGGATGTGGCGCACGTGCGTCTGCTGCACGCCGGCCGCGGCGGCCTTGCCGCGCTTCTCGAGGAGCTTCAGGATGTGGAAGCCGTTAGGGCTCCTCATGATGTCGCTCACGTCCCCCGGTTGCAGCTTCTCGAGGGTCTCGAGGAAGAGCGACGGCAGGCGTGCCGACGGGCGCCAGCCGAGGTTGCCGCCCTGCATCGCGTCGGGCGCGTCGGAGTAGGTCGCCGCAACCTGCGCGAAGTTGGCGCCGCGGCGCAGCTCCGAGAGCGCGAGGAGCGCGCGCTTGCGGCGCTGCTCGATCTGCTCGGCGCTCGCCTGCGCCGGCACCAGCACGAGGACGTGCGAGAGGCGGAACTCGGAGTCGCTCGATGCCTCGCGCGACTCGCGCGCGAGCTCGGTCTCGACCTCCGCGTCGGTGACGACGATGGTGTTCTCGACCTCGCGCTCGCGCAGCCGCGAAAGCAGGATCTCGTTCCTGATGTCCTCGCGGAAGCGCGGGTAGCGCACGCCGTCGCGGTCGAGCGCGGCGCGGAACTCGGGCATCGCGAGGTTGTTCTCCTGCGCGATGCGCTCGATGGTCTTGTCGAGCGTGGCGTCGTCGACCTTGATGCCGGTCTCCTTGGCGAGCTGCGCCTGCAAGAGGTCGTTGATCATGCGCTCCAGGATCTGGCGCGACAGCACGTCGTTGGCCGGCAGCTGCCCGCCCTGGCGCTGCAGCTGGCGCACCACCAGGCCCACGCGCTCGGCGAGGTCGTTCTGGGTGATCACCTCGTCGTTCACCACCGCGACGATGCGGTCCACCGGGATGATGCGCGAGGGCGTGTTCGCGAGCTGCGGATCGATGCGGCCCTGCGCGTGGGCGGCGAGGGCGCTGGCGGCGATGGCGGCGAGGAGGAGTCAAATGGGGAGCGAAGCGGAAATCATGGGCTGATCTCGTCGGAGCGGCGGTAGCCGGTGATGTTCTGCCGAATGGTCTCCAGCGGATTGATGCCGATTCTCGTGAGGCCGGAGAGCTCGAGCTGGATCTGGAAGGAAGTCGAGTACGTCTGCGTGGCCGTGATGAAGCGATGAGCCACCGCGCGGACTTGCCAACAGCCCGCATTATACTCGAAGCCCGCCAGCCCCTCGAGCAGCTTCCTGTCCTTGATGCTCCAGTTCCAGCGGGCGAGCGCCGACACGTTGCGCAGCACCGGCCACTGGGTGGAGATGTCCAGCTGCTGGATGCCCGAGAACGACGGATCGATGGGGTCGACCACGCCGCGCGCGTAGCGATAGGCCGCGTTCGCGATGCTGCCGGGCTCCGGCGAATAGCGCGCGCCCACGGTGATCTTCTCGGAGCGCGACAGGTTTGGCGTGTACTGCCAGCCCGCGTCCAGGGAAACCGACGACGACATCTGGCTCGACGCGAAGCCGAGGATGTCGGAGTACTTGTCGCCGGTCGTGGCGCCGGTGAGCGTCACGCGCGGCGGCGTGAAGTAGTAGACCTGGCCGATGCCCGCCTTGAAGCGCTCGAGCCCGGTCGCCGACTCGATCATCCGCGAGGTGAGCGCGATGGTGATCTGGTTCGCGTCGCCGATGCGGTCGCCGCCCACGAAGCGATTCTCGGCGAAGATGCGCTGGAAGTTGAAGTCGGTCTCCGCAGTGGTGAAGTTGGGCAGCTTCGCCTGGTCGTGGAACGGCACGTTGAGGTAGAAAAGGCGTGGCTCGAGCGTCTGCAGGAAGCTGCGCGCGCCCCACGTCGTGGGACGCTCGAAGAAGAGCCCGGCGTCGAGGCTCGAGATCGGCACGGCACGCGAATCGCTTTGCAGCCCCACCGCGTTGTCGTTCAGGTTGTAGCGCGTGAAGTGGTAGCCGATCTTGGGGATGATGTAGCCGTAGCTCTGCCGCATCGGGTAGGAAGCCGTCGGGTACACGATGAAGCGCTGGCCGTTGGGCAGCACCGGGTGGCGGAAGTTGGAAAGCTCGCTCGCCACCTGCCAGTCGAAGCCGCGCAGGTTCTGGCCGGCGCCGCCGGCGAGGAGCTGCGGCAGGATGTTGTACGGGATCGGCACGAGGCGCAATGGATCCTGCAGCGTCTGGTAGCCCAGCACGCGCGCGGTGGCCGTCCACGTGTCGTCGTTGTAGTCGATGCGCGCGTCGCGCGGCAGGTTGGTCTGCGAGGTGAGCGCGATCTTGGTGGTGAGGTCGCGGAAATAATCGTTGTCGGAGACCTTCTGCGCGTTCACCGAGGCGGTCCACCCGGTCCAGAGCGTGTGCACGTGGCGCCAGCCGAGGAAGTAGCGGTCGCGCTCGGCGATCCTGTCGTTGGGCAGGAACTCGCTGTCCAGCTGGCCGCCGAACTTCGGCTCGACGTAGCGAAACTCCCCGCCGATCTGCAGGCCGCGCTTGGTGAAGGTCTTGGGGGTCAGCGTCGCGTCCATGTTCTCGGCGATGTTCCAGTAATACGGCAGGGACGCCTCGACGCCGCTCTTGCCGGAAGTGCCGAAGGTGGGCGCGAGGAATCCGGTCCTCCTCTTGTTGTCGAGGGGGAAGGAGAGGAACGGTGAGTAGAGGATCGGCAGGCCGAGGAAGAACACCGTCGTGTTCGAGGCGATCGCCACGTTGCGCTCGCCGTCGATGCGAAGCTCGCTCACGCGGATGAACCAGTCGTCGCGCGGCGCCGGGCACGAGGTGTACTCGGCCTTGATCAGGCGGCTTTTCTGGTCGGCCTCGAGGACGGCGCGCTCGGCCTGGCCGCGCGAGGCCACGCGCCGGTCGGGCTTCTTGGGGAACTCGAAAATGGGCGATTCGATCTCGCCCGTGTCGCGGTCGAGGTGGTAGGTGAGCGCGGGGCCGCTCGCGACGTCGCCTTCGCGCTCGAGGCGCACGTGGCCGGTCGCCACCGCGGTCTGGTCCTCGCCGAAGTAGTCGACGCGGTCGGCGCGGATGGTGGCGCCGCGCTGGCGCAGCGTCACGTCGCCGGTGGCGACGACGTTCCGGTCCTGAGAGACCTCGATGTGGTCGGCCTCGATGAACTTGGCGCTCTCGCGGTCCGGGCGCGCCGGCGCCATGTGAAGCTGCTTCTCGACCTTGAGTCGCAGGCCCGCGTCCTGGGCGCTGGCGGGAACCGCCGCGAATGCGACTGCGACGGCGAGCGTCCGGATGCTTCTCGGCCTCAAGGGAGCGGGGAGTGCGGTGCTAGAATGAATGGCGAAGGATACACGCAAAACCCCGCTTCGCTCCTCCCCGAATCCCCTATGGACGAACGTTTCAACGCGCTCGACGCGTGGCTGGCCGCGTCGCTCGGCGGCGCGCCCTATCGGATCGAGCGCGCCTCCACGGACGCGAGCTTCCGGCGCTATTTCCGCGTCTTCCTCGAAGGCCGGACGCTGATCGCCATGGACGCGCCGCCGGAGCGCGAGAACTCGCGCGCGTTCGTGCACGTGGCGGGGCTCCTGCGCGAGGCGGGGCTGCACGCGCCCGAGGTGCTGCGCCACGACTTCGACCAGGGCTTCCTCCTCGTGACCGACCTCGGCACGACGCTCTATCTCGCCGCGCTGAACGAGGGCAATGCCGACGGCCTCTTCGGCGACGCGACCACCGCGCTCGCGCGCTGGCAACAGGCGAGCCGGCCGGGCGTCCTTCCCGACTACGACGAGGCGCTGCTGCGCCGGGAGATGGCCCTCTTCCCGGATTGGTACATCGCGCGGCACCTGGGCATCACGCTCACGCCTCGGCAAGCCGAAGCGCTGCAAGGCGTGTTCGCGCGGGTGCTTGAGCGCAACCTCGCCGAGAAGCGCGTGTACGTGCATCGCGACTTCATGCCCCGCAACCTCATGGTGTGCGAGCCCAACCCCGGCATCCTCGATTTCCAGGACGCGGTGTACGGCCCGGTCAGCTACGACGTGGCGTGCCTCTTCCGCGACGCGTTCGTGAGCTGGGACGAGGAGCGTGTGCTCGACGGCACGATCCGGTACTGGGAGAAGGCGCGCAAGGCGTCGCTTCCGGTGCCCGAGGATTTCGGGCAGTTCTGGACGGACGTCGAATGGATGGGTCTGCAGCGGCACCTGAAGGTGGCCGGCATCTTCGCGCGCCTCGCCCACCGCGACGGCAAGAAGGCCTACCTCGAGGACACCCCGCGCTTCATCGGCTACATCCGCCACGCGGTGGCGCGCTATCGCGAGCTGGCGCGCCTCGGTCGCCTGCTGGACGAGCTCGAGGGCAAGAGCCCCGAAGCGCGTTATACGTTCTGATGCGCGCCCTCATCCTCGCGGCGGGGCGCGGCGAGCGCCTGCGCCCCCTCACCGACACAGTGCCCAAGGCGCTCCTCATGGCGGGCGGGCGCACGCTCATCGACTGGCAGGTGGAGCGGCTCGTGCGCGCGGGATTCACCGACCTGGTGGTGAACCACGCGCACTTCGGCGCGATGATCGAGGAGGCTCTCGGCGACGGCGCGCGCTACGGCGCGCGCATCCGCTACTCGCCCGAATCGCCGGCGCTGGAGACCGCGGGCGGCATCGCGAACGCCATGCACCTCCTCGACGGCGAGCCCTTCGCGCTGGTGAGCAGCGACATCCACACGGAGTTCGACTACGCGCGCCTCGCCGCGCGCCTCGAGGCGATCGCGCGCGACCCGGCGTCGCAGGTCGCGCACTTCGTGCTCGTCGACAATCCGCCGTGGCATGCCGCGGGCGACATGGGGCTCGACGCGGGGCGCGTCACGCGCGCGGCGCCTTGGCTCACCTATGGCAACATCTCCGTTTTCCACCCGGCGATCTTTCGCGAGATCGTGCCGGGCGCGCACTTGAAGCTCTTTCCCTGGGCTTACCGCTTCGTCGACGAAGGGCGTGTCACCGGCGAGCGCTTCGGGGGAAGCTGGGACAATGTCGGCACGCCCGCGCAGCTCGCGGCACTCGACAGGAGGCTCGCGCGATGACGCTCTACGTTCCGCCCCACTTCCGCGTCGACGATCGCGACGCGCTCTATGCTTTCATGGAGAAGCACGCCTTCGCGACGCTCGTCACGAGCGGCGCGGCGGGCATGCAGGTGAGCCATATCCCGTTCCTGCCGGAGCGGGGCGCGGACGGATCGATCCGGTTGCTGGGCCACGTCGCGCGCGGCAACGGGCAGTGGTCGGCGCTGGAGAAGGCCGAGCACCTGGTCGCGATCTTCCAGGGCCCGCACGCCTACATCTCGCCCAGCTGGTACGCGAACCATCCCTCGGTGCCTACCTGGAATTATTCGGTGGTACACGCGCACGGGAAAGCGCGCCTCATGGACGAGGCCGAGCTCCACGATCTGCTGATGCGGCTCTCCGCGACCTACGAGGCGGGCAACCCCGAGCCGTGGCGCATGTCGGAGCTTCCTGCAGCCTATGTGGACTCGATGCTGAAGATGATCGTCGGCTTCGAGATCGAGGTCGAGCGCCTCGAAGGGAAGTTCAAGCTTTCGCAGAACCGCCCGACCGAAATCCCGCGCGTGATCTCGCGGCTCGAAGGCCCCGCCGGGGAGCCCGAACTCGCCGCCCTCATGCGCGACCCCCCAACCACCGCCAAGGGGTAAAATTCACCCATGAAACTCGAAAACCCCCTGCAGACGAAGCAGTTCAAGAAACGCCGCGGCCGCCTTGCGAAGTCCCTCGGGACCGGCGTCGTGGTGCTGCCCACCGCGCCCGAGCGCACGCGCAACGCCGACGCCCACTACGACTATCGGTGGGACAGCGGCTTCTACTACCTCACCGGATTCAGGGAGCCCGAAGCGGTGCTGGTGATGGTGCTGGGCGAGGAGCCGCGCTCGATCCTCTTCTGCCGCGAGAAGAACCTCGAGCGCGAGATCTGGGACGGCTTCCGCCACGGGCCCGAGCTCGGGCGCGAGCACTTCGGCTTCGACGAAGCCTATGCGTACGGCGAGCTCGACCAGCGCATGCCCGAGCTCCTCGCCAACCGCGAGGCGTTGCACACCCCGGTGGGCTCCGATCCCGCCTGGGACCTGCGTGTCGCCGGATGGCTGAACGCGGTGCGCGCCAAGGTGAGGACCGGCGTCACCGCCCCCGACCAGATCCGCGACGTGCGCGCCGCCGTGAACGACATGCGCCTCTTCAAGGACGAGCACGAGATCGCCGTGATGCGTCGTGCGGCGCAGATCTCGAGCGCGGCCCATGCGCGCGCCATGAGCTTCGCTGCGCCCGGCATGCGCGAGTACCAGGTGGAAGCCGAGCTCTTGCACGAGTTCCTGAAGAATGGCGCGCGCGCGCCCGCTTACGGCTCCATCGTCGCCGCCGGCGCGAACGCCTGCGTGCTTCACTATCGCGAGAATTCCGCCGAGCTGCGCAAGGGCGAGCTCATGCTGATCGACGCCGGCTGCGAGCTCGACAGCTACGCCTCCGACATCACGCGCAC
>JBDTXQ010000059.1:0-10160 GCA_040006115.1 Usitatibacter sp. | reverse complement strand
AGGTCGCGTGCATCATCGGCGAGATCTCGTCGGCCTCGGCGCTCACCATCAGCCAGGTGGCGGAACGCACCCGGACTCTCTTCATCAACACCGGCGCCAACTCCGACGAGTTGCGCGGCAAGGGCTGCAAGAGATTCATGTTCCACATCGAGAGCCAGAACTCGATGTACGTGAAGACCGCGGGGCGGGCGCTCCTTGCGCGCGGCCTGGTGAAAGGGAAGAAGTGGTTCTCGCTCACCGCCGACTACGCGTTCGGGCACGACCTGCTGAGGGTCGCCAAGCGCTTCATGGCCGCCAATGGCGGGGATTTCGCCGCCGACAAGCTGGTGCCGACCGACGCCACCGATTTCTCGCCGCTCCTGCTCGAGATCCGCAGCGCCAAGCCGGACCTGGTGATCTCCAACCTCGCCGGCAACCAGATCACCAACTTCCTCAAGCAGTACACCGAATTCGGGCTCACCTTCCCAGTCGCCGGCTTCGGCTTCGACACCGCACTCGCCTGGGGCGCGGGCAAGGGCAATTTCCTCGGCACCTGGCCCGTGGTCTGGCATCACCTGATCGAGACGCCGGCCACGAGGAAATTCGTCGCCGATTTCACCAAGCGCTACAGCCGCCCGCCGGAGAACCAGGCGTGGGGCGATTACAACGCTATGAAGCTCACCGCCCAGGCGATGATCGAGACCAGGAGCCTCGATTCGGCGAAACTGGTGGAGCACTTCGAGCGCGGCGCTAAGTTCGGCCTGATGAAGACGCGCGACGGATACTTCCGCAAGGCCGACCACCAGATGATGCACGAGATGTACACGGTGACGGCGCTTCCCGTTGCGCAGATCAGGAACGAGTACGACATCTTCACCTCGTCCGCACCGGTTCCCGGTCCCAGCGAGCCGCTCGAGGCGATCGCGAGCACCGCCGAAGAGAACGAGTGCCGCATGGTCTGACGTGCTGCTCGTCCAGCACCTGCTGAACGGCCTCCTCGCGGGGGCCTACTACCTGCTGATCGCGCTGGGGCTGTCGCTCATCTTCTCGCTGGGCGGCGTGGTGAACCTCGCGCACGGGGCGTTCTACGCGATCGGCGCGTATCTCGCCGTCTCGATCGGCAAGCACCTCGGCTTCACCGGCGCGGTGCTGCTGTCGCCCATCGCGGTGGGCATGATCGGGGTCGCGGTCGAACGCCTGCTGCTGCGTCGCTTCTACAAGGCCGACCCGGCGCTGTCGCTCATCCTCACCTTCGGCCTCGCCATGGTGATCGAGCAGGCGCTGCGCATGATCTACGGCGCCCCGCCGCTTTCGTGGTCGATCCCCGAGGGCTTGCGTGGCCAGGTGATCCTCGGCGACTTCTTCTACCCGCGCTACCGCCTCCTGGTGCTCTCGGTGGCGGTCCTGTGCGTGGCGGGCCTCTGGTTCCTGCTGCAGCGCACGCCCTTCGGGCGCGTGGTGCGCGCCGGCGTGCAGAACGCCGACATGGTCGGCGCGCTCGGCATCTCGCTCGAGCCCTACATGGCGGCGATCGCCTTCCTCGGCATCGGGCTCGCGGGCCTCGCGGGCGTGATGCTCGCGCCGATATTCGCGATTCATCCGGCGATGGGCGCCGAAATCATCACGTCCGCGTTCGTGGTCGTGGTGATCGGCGGGCTCGGCTCCTTCTGGGGAGTGGTGATCGCGGCGGTGATCGTCGGCATGGCGAAGGGCCTGGTCACGGCGTGGGGCTATCCGCAATATTCGGAAGCGGCCATCTACCTGCTCATGCTGCTCGTGCTCCTGGTGCGCCCGCGCGGCCTCCTCGGCGAGCGCATCCTGCGCTTCGAGTAGCGCGATGCCCCAGAAGCGCGACCTCGCCATCGCCGCGCTCGCGCTGGTACTCCTGCCGGCGGCGATGAACGCGATCGGCCTGGGCACGACCTCGGCGACCGAGATCGTGATCTTCGCGATGGCGTGCATGGCGCTGAATATCCTCGTGGGCTACACCGGCCTCGTGTCATTCGGCCACGGCGCCTGGTTCGGCCTCGCCGCATACGCTGCGGGGCTCGCACAGCGCCATCTCTTCAAGGATTCCTTCCTGCTGCCGCTTGCAGCCGGCGTGGCGTCGGTCCTCGCTCTCTCCTTCGTGCTCGGCTTCCTCATCCTGCGCCGGCGCGGCGTGTACTTTTCCCTCCTCACGCTCGCGCTCTCGGCGATGCTCTACAGCGTAGCGTTCCGCTGGACCGAGGTGACCGGAGGCGAGAACGGGCTGGGCGGGATCGTGCGTCCCGCCGTGGGGTCACTCTCGTTCGAAGGCGCGTCGAGCTATTACGTGCTGGTCGCATGCTCCGCCCTCGTCGCGATGGGGCTCCTGTGGCGCTTCCACCGATCGCCGCTGGGCAGCGTGCTGGTCGCCATTCGCGAGAACGAGCAGCGCGCGCGCTTCGTCGGCTATCCCACCAATCGCTACAAGCTCGTGGCGTTCGTCGCCTCCGCCGGCCTCACCGGCTTTGCCGGCGTCCTCCTCCTCTTCAACAACCGCATGACGTCCGCCGAGCCGATCTCGGTCGCCTTCTCGGGCGAGCTGCTCGCGATGGTGATCATTGGCGGGATGCGCTCGTTCCTCGGGCCCGCGCTGGGCGCGCTCTTCTTCGTGATCTTCCGCGACAACCTGTCGCGCTTCACCGAGAACTGGCTCCTCTACTTCGGGCTGCTCTTCGTCGCGTTCGTGGTGCTGTCTCCCAATGGCCTCGTCGGCGTCTACGAACGCATCACCCGGCGCTGGAGGAAGCCCGTGGTGCTCGACGCGGCGATGGCCGAGCGCCAGGCGGGCGCCATAACGCTGCCCCAATTCCTGAAACCCGCGCCCCATGGCGACGCCGCGGTGATCGAGGTCTCGGGCCTCGCCAAGGCGTTCGGCGGCATCCGCGCGGTGCACGGCCTTTCGTTTCGCGTGCGCGACCGAACGCTGCACGCGCTGATCGGGCCCAACGGCGCGGGCAAGACCACCGCGTTCAATTTGATCTCCGGGATGTTCCGTCCCGACGGGGGCGACATCCTGCTGGCGGGCCGCTCGATCACCGGGCTCGCCCCCGAGCGCGTCACGCAGGCGGGCGTGGGACGCTCGTTCCAGATCACCAATCTCTTCGGCGCGCTGACCGTGGAGGAGAACGTGCGCCTCGCCGTGCAGGCGCGCAACCCGAAGCGCTTCTGGTTCTGGACCGACGCGCGCGCGCTAGCCGGCGTGAATCGCGAGACCTCCGAGATCATCGGCACCATGGGGCTCTCGGGCGTGGAGCGCGCGCAGGCCGCCTCGCTCTCGTATGGCGGCCAGCGCCTCGTGGACATGTCGCTCGCGCTCGCCACGAAGCCGCGCGTGCTGCTCCTCGACGAGCCGCTGGCGGGGCTCGCCGCCGCCGAGCGCGACCGCGTGGGCCAGCTCATCAAGGCGATCTCTGCCGACCTGCCGGTGCGCCTCGTCGAGCACGACATCGACCGCGTGTTCGCGCTCGCCGACGCGATCACCGTGATGAACAACGGCGAAGTGCTGGTGGACGGCACCGTCGCCGAAGCGCGCGATTCGCCGAAGGTGCAGGAGGTGTACATCGGCTCGGGCTCGCACGCGCTCGCCGGCCGCGCGCTGGAGAGCGCCGCGAAGGACTCCGTGCTGCTGCGCCTCGAGCGCGTGAACACGTTCTACGGCAAGAGCCACATCCTGCACGACGTGAGCTTCGACGTGCGCGACAACGAGATCGTCGCCCTCCTCGGGCGCAACGGCGCGGGCAAGTCGACGCTCTTGAAGACGATCGTGGGCATCGCCCCGCCCGCCGCCGGCGGCATCCTGTTGGGCGCCGACGAGCTCGCGCGGCGCCCCTCGGCCGAGATCACCCGGCGCGGCATCGCCTACGTCCCGCAGGGACGCGGCCTTTTCGCCGGCATGACGGTGGCGCAGAACCTCGAGCTCGGGCGCCTCAAACGCCGCAACGGCAACGGCCTCTTCTGGGAGGAGGAGCGCATCCTCGAGTTCTTCCCGCGCATCCGCGAGCGCTGGCGCTCCCCCGCCGATTACCTCTCGGGCGGCGAGCAACAGATGGTGGCGGTGGCGCGCGCGCTCTGCGGCGATACCCGCCTCCTCCTCCTCGACGAGCCGTTCGAGGGCCTCGCCCCAGCGGTGGTGGAGGAACTCTTCGACGCCTTCGACAAGCTGCGCCGCGAGATCTCGATCGTGATCGTGGACCATCACCTGGACCTCGCGCTCGCCCTCTCGGACCGGACCGTGGCGCTCGAGCGCGGCGAGGTGCAGCACATCGGCCCGTCGCGCGAGCTCTCCGCCGACATCGAGCTGCGCCGCAAAGTCCTGTGGCTCTGACAATGAAATGAAAGGAAATCCATGAGCATTGCCGGCATCGTCGGCGCCGGACTCATCGGGCGCGCGTGGGCGCACGTCTTCGCGCGCGGCGGCTGGGACGTGCGCGTGTGGGATCCGGAGCCGGGCCAACGTGAGGGCGCGGCGCTCCTCATCGAAAGCTCGCTCCACGAGCTTGCCGAGCACGGCCTCGTGAAGGACCCCGTCGCGGCGGCGAAGCGCGTCACCGTGGTCGCGACGCTCGAAGAGGCGGTGTCCGCGGCGCACTACGTGCAGGAGAGCGGGCCGGAGACCCTGGAGGCGAAGCTCGCGACCTTCGCGAGGATGGATGCCCTGGCGCCGGCAAGCGCGGTGCTCGCGTCCTCGACCTCCGCCATCGTCCCTTCGAAGTTCACCGCCCACCTCAAGCGCCGCGAGCGCTGCATCGTTGCCCACCCGGTGAATCCGCCGCATCTCGTTCCCGTCGTGGAAGTCTGCGGGGCACCGTGGACTTCGCCCGCGGCCAAGGCGCGCGCGATCGAGATCCTGCGTGCCGTGGGCCAGGTGCCGATCGACGTGAAGAAGGAGATTGACGGCTTCATCTTGAACCGCCTGCAAGTGGCGCTTCTCACCGAGGCCTTCCGCCTGGTGCAGGATGGATACGTGAGCCCTGAGGACCTCGACCACACGATCGCCGACGGCCTGGGGCTGCGCTGGGCGTTCATGGGCCCCTTCGAGACGATCGAGCTCAACGCCCCCGCGGGCATCACTGATTACTGCACGCGTTACGTGGACTGGTTCCGCCGCTACATGTCGGACCTGCCGCCGCGGAGCGTATGGGACGATGAAGGCTGGAAGCGCGTGGCGGCCACGTGGGGCCGCTCGCCCACGCCGGGCGACATCGCCGGCAAGAGCCTGTGGCGCGACCAGCGGCTCGCGGCGCTGGTCGCACACAAGCGCGCGCAGAAGACCCATCCCGATTGATCGCGAAGGAGCACGACCATGGCCGAGACCCCGACCGCTTCGAAATCGCCCCGCAAGGTGGTGATCACCTGCGCCGTCACCGGCGCCATCCATACGCCATCGATGTCGCCGCACTTGCCGATCACCGCGGACGAGATCGCCGCGGCGGCCATCGGCGCGTACGAAGCGGGCGCAGCCGTGGTCCATCTGCATGCGCGCGATCCGAAGGACGGCCGGCCCGACCAGCGGCCCGAGGCCTTCGCGCCTTTCCTCGCCAGGATCAAGAAGGCCTGCGACGTCGTGGTGAACATCACCACCGGCGGCGCGCCGACCATGATGGTGGACGAGCGCCTGAAGCCCTGCGCGCATTTCAAGCCCGAGGTGGCCTCGCTCAACATGGGCTCGATGAACTTCGGGCTCTTCCCGATGCTCGCGCGCTTCAAGGACTTCAAGTTCGACTGGGAGCGCCCCTACCTCGCCAACTCGGACGAGCGCATCTTCAAGAACACCTTCAAGGACATCGAGCTCATCCTCACGACCTGCGCGGCGAACGGCACGCGCTTCGAGATCGAGTGCTACGACATCGGGCACCTGTATACGCTGCGCCACTTCGCCGACCGCGGGCTGGTAAAGCCGCCCTTCTTCATCCAGTCGGTGTTCGGGATCCTGGGCGGAATCGGTCCCCATCCCGAGGACGTCGCCCACATGCGCCGCACCGCCGACCGGCTCTTCGGCAACGAGTACGTGTGGAGCGTGCTAGGCGCGGGCCGCAACCAGTTGCCGATCGCCGCGCAGTCGGTGGCGCTCGGCGGCAACGTGCGCGTGGGCCTCGAGGATTCCCTCTGGATCGGCGCCGGCAAGCTCGCCGAATCCAACGCGCAGCAGGTGCGCGCGGCGCGGCAGGTCATCGAAGGCCTCGGCCTCGAGGTCGCCACGCCGGACGAAGCGCGCGCGTTGCTGCAGCTGAAAGGCCGCAGCAACGTGAATTTCTAGCTCGGCCCGCGATCGCCCGCCTGCCGGGCGCCGGGACCTCCACGCGCTGCCGTGCTCCACGCGATGAGCGCCAGCAACGCGAGCTGGATCGGCAAGCGCAGCACGAGCGCCCAGTACGGCACGTCGAAAAGGTCGGGGCGCTGCAGCATGTAAACGTGGGCGGGCGTCACCAGTACGGTCAACGCGAAGAGCCCCAGGCCGGCGGCTCGCCGCGTGCGTGCCCATAGGACCCCCGCGGCCCCCAGCAGCTCGAACACTCCGCTTACGAGGACCGCTTCCCGAGGCCACGGAATGTAGGGCGGGACGATCCGCATTTCCGTCGCGGTCGCGACGAAGTGCGCGACGCCGCCGATCAGGAACCACAGGAACACGAAGGCAAGGCCGGCGCGCCGCGCGCGGCTAGTGGCCGCCTTCATGCTCGTGGCAACGCGGATTGGGAGCGCATGGCGCCTCGGCGTGGAATGCGCGGAGTTGGAGTGCTGCGCGTGTCGGACATTCCCGTGTCCGCCCGGTTCCGGCCATACGGACCTGCAGGTAGTGAATGACCTACGCGAAGACCTGGTGCATCAGCCTTTCCAGTTGCGCGCGGTCCGCGCCTTCCTGGGCAAAGGCCCCGATCGTCACCCCGGCGCGCTTCATGAAGACGCCTCGGGTGGAGCCCTCCCGCAAGAGCTCCGGCGCTTCGCTGCGGCCTTGAGCGGGGAGCACGAGGAAAGACACGACGCCGTTCGGGCCATCGACCGTGAAGTGCCGTCCTTCGCGCCCATCGACGATGCAGTTCGCGAGGTGGCGGATGCGGTAGCCTGCATCGCGCACATCCACGCCGAGCGCCGCCACCGATGCGCGCAGCACCGCGGGCTCGATTCCGATGTTGTCTTGCAGCTCCGCCACTTCGTGGTCGACGTGCGCGATCATCGCGCGCTCGACGTCGACGGCGCGCGGGCCGAAGTACCACGGCGCGGCAATCGCGACGGCGACGAGCGAGGCGGCAAGCGCGAGCCCCCAGCGCGAGCGGTCCCGGTAGCGGGCGCGAAGCACGATGCGCTCGGCGAGGCCTTCGGGAACGTCATTTGCCGTGAGCATCCGGCCCATCTCCTCATCCGTGCGCATCAACTCGTCGCGAAAGGCGGCGAGACGCGTCGAGCCTTCGACGGCGGCCTTCAGCTCCGGAGAGAGCCTGCGGGGATCGGCGAGCAACAGGCGCCGGGCTTCGAGCTCGTTCATTGCAACGCTCCTTTCGTGGCGACGGCGGAACGGCTGTCCGGTTCGCGCAGCATGTCGCGCAACGCCGCGCGGGCGCGGCTCATGCGGGTCATCGTGGCGCCGACGCTCACGCCGAGGACTTGCGCGACCTCTTCGCAGCTGAAGCCCGCAAGGTTCTGCAGGACCAGGGGCTCGAGGAAACCCGCCGGCAGACGCTCCATGATCTGGCGCAGCTCGAGGCCGCGGGTAAAGTCGCGCTCGTCGGCGACCTGCGCGAGCATCTCATCGTCCATCGCCTCCTCGCTGCGGGCCCCCTTGCGCGCGTCGCGATAGAACTCATTGCGCACGATCGTGTAGAGCCAGGCGCGGCGTGCCGCCTCGTCCTTCACGTGGCCCCAGTTGCGCCACGCCCGCGTGAGCGCCTCCTGCAGGATGTCCTCCGCCCGATGCCGGTCGCGCGCCAGCCACAACGCGAAGCGGAACAGCTCCGCGGTGTAGGCGCGCACCACGTGGTCGAAATGCGAGGTCGAGCGTCCGATGAAGGGTGTCATGCGTGCGCGCCGGCTTTCGCCACCAGCATGCCCTCTTGGACCCAGCCCGAAAACCAGCCCCCGACCGCTTCGGCATCGGCTTCGGCTAGGGTGTCGCAGGCCCGCTGCAAAGTGCCTCGCTCGTCGAGCTCGCGCAGCGCGCGGGCCTCTTGCAGCGAGGCGATGCGCCAATGGGATTGAAGGTTCTTGCGCCACACGAGCAGCGCATGCGCGTGCTCCTCGGGCGGCGCCGCAGCCATGACGCCTCCGGCGCGGACGGCCTCCCATTGCGCCTCGACCGCCCACGACATCGACAGCACCGCGACCGACGGATGCGCTCCGAGTGGCAGGCCCGCCCAATGGTTGACCGGTATGGCCGCCAGCACTCCGACTGCGAGCGGCGGCGCATCCGGCGCATCGAAGGCGCTTCCCAGCGCCCATTCCATTCGCGCCAGGTCCGCGCGGGCGCCGTCGAGCGAGCGCCATAGATCGGACCCATGCCCGCGAATCGAATAGTGGGACGAGGGAACGGCGCGCGCATAGTCGTCGGCGACACGCCGAAACTCCTGCTCCCCGAGAAGCTCGGCGAGGACGGGATAGTTCAGGCGCAGCGCTCCGGCGAGCCGCGCACGGTAGGCGCGGCGATAGACCGCGACCGCCGGCGAATCGTGCATCGACGCGGGTGACGCGTCCGCGCCGTCAGCGAGGATCGCCGCCTGCAGCGAGGTTTGCCGGTCACGCAGCGATGGCATTGCCCTCTCCTTTTCCCAGCGCGCGTCCCGCCCGGAAGCGCGCCACCGCGAGCTCTTCGACGAGCTGCACAAGCGGCGGAATGTGATCGTCGCGCTCGATCATGGTGGGCACTGCGCCCAGCCGGGCGACGGCGTGCTCGTACAAGTCCCAGACCGCTTCGCACACCGGAGCATCGTGAGTGTCGATCAGCCGCCCGCCCTCCCGCGTGTGTCCGGCGAGGTGAATCTGGCGCACGGACGTCGCCGGGATCCCATCGATGAATTCGCGCCCGTCGAAGCCGTGGTTCGTTGCGTTCACATAGACATTGTTCACGTCGAGGAGGAGCTCGCAGCCGCTGTGGCGTGCGAGCGCGGCGAGAAATTCCCATTCGCTCATCTCGTCGGGCTCGAAGCGCAGGTACGTGGAAACGTTTTCCAGCACCAGCGGCCGGCCGAGGTAGTCCTGCACCCGGCCCACGCGTCCCGCGACATGCCGCAATGCCTCAAATGTGAACGGCACGGGCAGCAGGTCGTGCAGGTTGATGCGCTCGACGCCGGTCCAGCACAAGTGATCCGAGATCCATGCAGGCTCAACTCGCCGCGCCAGGGCCTTCAGCGCGCGCAGGTACTCTTCGTCGAGGGGTTCGGTACCGGCGATCGAGAGCGAAACACCGTGCATGACCATCGGATAGCGCGCGCGAATGCGATCGAGGAAGTCGAGCGGCTTGCCTCCCGGCACGAGGTAATTCTCGGTGAGAATCTCGAGCCATTCGACCTTGGGGCCGCCGCCCGCGAAATCGCGGTAGTGCTCGGGCCGCAGCCCCAGGCCGAATCCTTCGATCATGGGATTACGAGACCACCTTGCCGCCGGCCGCCGTGCACTCCTGGGCGCTGCCCTTGGTGACCCAGCCCTCGCCCTTGCAGCTATTATGGCCCTTGCAATCGTTGGTGGCGGTCTTGCAATCCGAGTGGCCCTTACAGCTGTTGACCCCGGCGCATTTCACGCCCGCGTCGGTGGAGGCCGCGGCGGCCGAGAAAGGCACGCCCGAAGAAAGCAATGCGAATGCGGCGGTAGCCGCGATAGAGCCCAGTTGCCTGCGATTCATCCGAAATCTCCTTGAGTTGGTTGGGTGGTACGCCGATGAGACCCACCGGGGGCCCCGGACCTTACATTCCGTGCGAATGTAAGGATTGGCGCCGCTCCCGGGTCCCCTCATTACGCATTTGGAAGGGAGGTCCCATGGCATTGCGATCGTTGAAGGCCGCCGAGCTCGCGGCGATGACGCGATTCCTGCGCAACTATGCGCGGGGGCAGTTGCACAACGCCGACCAGGCCGACGACGTGGTGCAGGAGGCACTTGCGGCGGCCCTGGCCCCTCAGGCGCGTTACGACGGCCGCAGCACGCTGCGCACGTGGCTGGTGGGGATCCTTCG
>JBDTXQ010000058.1:0-10170 GCA_040006115.1 Usitatibacter sp. | reverse complement strand
CGAGCATCGTGTGCGGCCAATGACGCGCGCGGTGCGAGCTCGCGCGGTGGAACTTGGCGGGCGGGAAGCCGAACTCCTCGGGGTCGCCGCCCACGTCGTTCAGGGAGACGAGGCGGTTGTAGCGGTAGAGCGCGGTGTCCTCGACGCCCTTGGCCATCACCGGCGCGGTGAGCTGCTGGAACTTGCGCGCGAAGAAGCGCACGGCCGCGGCGACGGCGGGCGTGCGCGGGGGCAGCTCCGCGGTGAGCGCCTCGCGGATGAAGTCGAACACGCTCACGTCGGCGGCGAGGCTGTCGGCGCGCGCGCGTGTCACCGCCCACTCGATATAGCGCCGGTCCTCGGGGCGCACGTCGTCGTCGATATAGGTGCGGTAGACCGGGACCGCGGCGATCACCTCGGCGAGGCCATTCCTCAGCGTGGTGAAGGTGAAGTCGCGAGTGTTGCGGTCGGCGCGGGCGATGCGCGCGAGGCGGTTGGTCATCACGGTGAGCTCGCTCGCGAGCGCCTCGCCGAGGACGAGGCGGCGCGCGCGGCGCGCGATCTCGCCGAAGCCCGCGGGATCGCCGATGAAGTTGTGGTATGTGCGCGTGAGCCGCGCCTCCCCCGCGGTGTCGACGAAGAGTCCGTTCACGACGTTGGCGAAGCGGTATCCCGTGGTGCCGTGCACCGCCCAATCCTCGGGGACGCTCTCGAAGGGCGCGACGATCTTCTCCACCACGACGTACATGGGCTTCGCGCACGCCTGCTGCAGGCGGCGGAAGTATTCGCGTGGATCGTAGAGCCCGTCGGGATGGTCGATGCGCAGCGCCTCAACTGCGCCTTCGCGCACCAGCGCCAGGATCAGCTTGTGGGTTCGCTCGAACACCGCCTCGTCTTCCTGTCGAAGCGCCGCGAGGTCGTTGATGTCGAAGAAGCGCCGGTAGTTGATCTCGTCCTGCGCGACGCGCCAGTAGGCGAGGCGGAAGGCCTGCGCCTCGAGAAGCTCGTGCAACGAGTCGTAAGTGACGGCGTCGCCCGCCTGCCCGTTCAGCGCGGCGACGGCGCGCTCGATCGCCGCGCGCACTTCCGCGGTGGAGCGCGCGAGGGAGGCGAGACTCCCCTTGCCAACTTCCTTCGCTGCGTTGCGCTCCTCGATGCGCGCGGCCTCGCCCGCCTCGCGGGGGGCAAGGCGCTCGAACGCTTCGCAGATGGAGCGCAGCGACTGCGCCTGGCGCGAGAGCGGGGCGCCGGCCGCGTCGAGCTCGCGCAGCGCCGGGCCGAGGATGCGCGGATACTCGCGCGGGTCGATGGGCAGGCGGTGCTCGAAGTAGCGGATGGCGAACGCGCCCGCGGCGGGCTCGAAGCCGAGCACCATCTTGCCCGCGGCGAGCTCGATGCCGTAGTGGTCGGCGAGGATCGGCAGCAGCACGCGGTGCGTGAGGTGCTCGGCGGTCGGGTTCCACTCGATATCGAAGAAGTTGGCGTACTCCGACGCGGGGCCGTTCTCGAGCACGTCCTGCCACCATGCGTTGTCGGCGGCGAGCACGCCCATGTGATTGGGCACGATGTCCATCACCTGCGAGAGGCCGTTCGCGCGGAGCGCCGCGACGAATGCGCCGAAGTCGGCGCGCGTGCCGAGCTCGGGATTCAGCTCGTCGTGGTCGATGATGTCGTAGCCGTGCTTGCTGCCGGGCCGCGCCTTCAGATAGGGCGAGCAGTACACGTGGCTCACGCCCAGCTTCGCGAGGTAGGGCGCGATGCGCGCCGCGTCGCGAAAGGTGAACTCGCCGTGCAGCTGCAGGCGGTAGGTGGCGCGCGGGATGCGGGCCTTGTCGAGGCCTGCGGGCGCGTCGCGCTTGCGTCGCGAGCGTCCGCGCACCGAGGCGAGCTCGCGCGCGAGGCGCCTGAAGCGCGGATGGCGCGCGAGCTCCTCGATGGGGACCGGAAGCTTGCGCTTCCAGTTGGGATGGCCTTCCACAGTTCCAGGCAGGTTCGCCTGGGGCGCGACGCCGAGCACGTCCTCCATCTGCACCACCATCACCGCGGCCGGCGTCTTCGCGAGGAAAGCCTGCACCGCGAAGGCGAGGCTCTCGTGGATCGCGCCATCGGCTGCGACGCTGCCCGCCTTCACCAGGCCCTCGCTCGCGAGCGCCTCCACGAGTGCGGCGCGCGACGCCTTGCGATCGGCCCTCTGCGCCGCGAGCGCGTCGCCGGCGAGGATGCCGAGCGCGCGGCGCGTCTCGAGGTCCTCTTCCTGCCACCAGCCGGCGAGGGTCGGCAGGTCGTGGGTGGACCACGCGACCAGCGCGCGCCTGGGATAGCTCGCCGGGGGCTTGAACGCGGCGCCGTCGCGCTCGAACATGAGGAGCCGATAGGAGAGGACCTCGGCGTCGTCCAGCTGGTGGCGCAGGCTTTCGGCGACGGTCCCGAGGTCCTCGCCGATCACCATGCAATGGTGGCGCTGGCTCTCCAGGGCTACGATGCCGAGCATCTCCTCGATGGGATAGCGAACGTACGCGCCGTCGGCCGCCTTCATCGCGTGCGGCACCCAGTAGAGCCGCGCGAGCCCCATCACGTGATCGATGCGCAACGCGCCCGCGCGCGACATGTTCGCGCGCAGCGTCGCGATGAGGGGCGCGTACGCGCTTTCGCGCAGGCGCTCGGGCGAGAGCGGCGGCAGGCCCCAGTCCTGCCCCTGGGTGTTGAACTCGTCGGGCGGTGCGCCCACGCTCACGCCGAGCGCATAGAGGCCCTGGTTCGCCCACGCCTCCGAGCCGTCGCCGCCGATCGAGATCGCGAGGTCCGCGTAGAGCCCGATGGGCATGGCGAGCTCGCGGCAGCACGCCTGCGCTTCGCCCAGCTGGAGGTCCGCCTGCCATTGCAGGTACTCGTGGAGCGAGACGCGGTCCGATTTCTCCGCGCCGAACCGCAACACCGCATCGCTCGCCGGATCCTGGTGCTCTTCGGGCCACTCGCGCCATCCGCTGCCGTGGAATTCCTGCAGGGCCTCGTGCAGCGCGTGGTGCCGCAACGCCTGCCTGCGCGCCTCGCGAAATTGAGTGAAGGCGCGCGCGCGGCGCGTGCCATTGGCAACGTGCTGCTTCGCGAAGTGCGCGTGGAGGCGCTCGAACATCCCTCGCTTGGCGGCGGCGACGCGCGCGTAGTCCACCGTCTGGCTCGCGCGCAGGCGCGTGCACTCCTCGTTCCATTGCCGCGCCACGCCCGGATCCGCCGCAGCGAGCTCGCGGAAATCCTCGATCGCGTCGATGGCGAGGTAGAGCGGATTGAGGAAGAGCCGGCTCGAAGGGCTGTACGGGCTCGCATGCCCGGGGTCGCGCGTCGAGATCGCATGCAGCGGGTTGGTGCCGAGGAGCGCCGCGCCGCGCTCGCCCCAGATCGCCGCGCAGGCGCGCAGGTCCGCGAAATCGCCGATGCCTGCGTTGCGTGCCGAGGTGAGCCCGTAGAGCTGCACGGTCGAGCCCCACACGCGAGCGCCGTCCTCGATGGCCTGCGGCAGGTAGCAGCGGTCGGGAGCGACCACGAGCGTGGCCTCGCCCGACACGGCGCCGCCCTCGAGGATCGCGAGGCGGTGATAGCCCTCGGCGAGCTGCGCCGGGAGCGGCAGCATGAAGGCGTGCACGTGCAAGTCGTCGCGCTCATGGACCTCGAGGCGCTGGAGCCCGAGCGGATCGATGCGCCCTTCGCTTTGGCCGCCGTCTTCCGCCGTGATGCGCCACGCGAGAGTGCGCGCAAGCGAGCCTTCCTTCAGGTGAATCCGGATTCCGGCGGCGAGCGCCGCGGCGCGCAGCACTGCGACCTCAGGCACCACGCGCGACCAATGGCGAAGCTCATGCGAGCGCAGCGCCGCATTGATGGACTCCGGCGTGCCGACGTCGACTCCCATGGCCGCGAGGAGCGCGGCGCGCGTCTCTTCGCGCGGCGCGTGCCACGCGCCGAAGACATCGTGGTAGCCCGGCTCCACTCCGTGCAACGACGCGAGCCTCTCGAGAGGTGATGGCGTCATGCGGCCTCCAGGCTCCACACGCCGCTCCACGGGGGAAGGCCCGGCCCCGTGCCGATGTCGCCTTCGGTATGCAGGATCGAGCCGGGAGCGCGTGCGATGCCGCTCTCCGGCGCGGCACCGAAGTTCGTGCGCAGGTGCAGGCGCGACCCGTCGCCGAGCGTCCAATCCACCATGATCCCCGTGGCACCCACGGCCGCATGGCGCGCGGCCCCGGCGTTGCCCGCAAGTCGCGGCACGATTTGTTCGGCACGCAGCGCGAGGAGCGCGCGATGGCGCGCGAGCCATTCCGCGTGCACGGGTTGGCCGATCGAATCCCACCGGATCTTCGACGCCTCGAAGGTCGCGCGCGCGTTGGGATCGGGAATGCCTGCGCGCGATTTCGCGTCGGCGAATCGCGAGAACGCGGCGAACTCCCTCCGCCGCCCTTCGCGCACGGCGTCGGCGAGCTCGCCGTGGAAGTCGCAGAAGTAGAGGAAGGGCGTCGTCGCGCCGAACTCTTCCCCCATGAAGAGCATGGGCACCGCGGGCGCGAGGAGGAGCATCGCGGTGGCAAGGCGCAGCGCCTCGGGAGGCGCGAGGCTCACCAGGCGTTCGCCGAGCGCGCGGTTGCCGACCTGGTCGTGGTTCTGCAGGAACGCGACGAACGCCTCGGGAGGCAGATGCGCGCAAGGCTCACCGCGCCTTTCGCCCCCTCGATGCGCGCTCGCCTCGCCCTGGTACGCGAAGCCCTCCGCGAGGCAGCGCGCGAGCATCCGCGCCGGGTGCTTCGCGTAGTCCGCGTAGTAGCCGTCCTTCTCGCCGGTGGCGAGGACATGCGCCGCGTGGTGCCAGTCGTCGTTCCACTGCGCCCGCGCGAGCGGCTCGCTGCCGCGCTCGAGGAGGCGCGCCGCGTTGCGGTCGTTCTCGAGGACCAGGTGAACCGGACGGTAGTGGCCGGGGCCCGCGTCGATGGCGCGCGCGATCTCGCGCACGATGTGGGTGGGCGAATCGTCGGCGATCGCGTGGATCGCATCCATGCGCAGCCCGTCGAGGTGGAACTCCTCGATCCAGTAGAGCGCGTTGTGAACGAAGAACTCGCGCACCGGCTTCGCGTGCTCGCCGTCGAAGTTGATCGCCGAGCCCCACGGCGTCTGGTGCGCCGGATTGAAGAATTGCGGCGCGTAGCGCGAGAGATGGTTTCCCTCGGGGCCGAAGTGGTTATAGACCACGTCGAGCAACACCATGAGGCCGCGCCGGTGCGCTTCCACCACGAAGCGCTTGAAGTCTTCGGGCGTGCCGTACGCCGCGTCGGGCGCGAACGGCAGCACGCCGTCGTAGCCCCAGTTGCGCGTGCCGGGGAAATCGGCGACCGGCATCACCTCGATCGCGGTGATGCCGCAATCGACGAGGTGGTCGAGCTTCTCGATCGCCGCGGCGAAGGTCCCGGCCCCGGTGAACGCCCCGACGTGCATCTCGTAGATCACCGCCTCGCGCCACGGACGGCCGCGCCACGCGTCGTCGGTCCATTCGAAGGCGTGCGGGTCCACGACCGCGCTCGGCTCGTTCACGTCCCACGGATTGCTGCGCGAGGCGGGATCGGGGACGCGCGCGCCGCCGGGAAGCCGAAATGCGTAGGCCGTGCCGGCCGCCACGCCTTCGACGAGCGCCTCGTGCCAGCCCCCCTCCTGCGTGGTCATCTCAATGGAGCGCGGCGACTCCTGTTCGAGCTCGAGGCGGACGCGCTCGCATGCGGGCGCCCACAACCGGAAGCGCGTCCCGCCGCCGGCCATTTCCGCGCCGAACGGCATCGAATGCGCTCGCTTCATTGCCGACCCGCGAGGACTTCACGAAGGAGCGCGAGGGAGCGGCCCTGGAGCGGATACGAGCCCTGCGGCGTCGCCACCTCCGCGCTCGGCTCGCCGAAGTCGAATGACGTGTCGATCTCCGTGCGCCACGTGACGCCAGGCCCGGCGTCGGGCAGCTTGAAGTCGACCACGTCGTGATGGGCGTTGAAGAGCACGAGGTAGCTCGCGTCCCGCAGCGCACGCCCGCGCTCGTCGGTCTCGGGGAGCGAGCCCCCGTACAGCCACATTCCGAGCGCGCGCGCGAAGTCCTTCTCCCACTCTTCCGCCGTCATCTCCTGCCCGTCGGGCATCAGCCACGCGACGTCCTTGCGGCCACCTTCGCCCACCGCGACGCCGTGGAAGAAATCGCGGCGCCGCAGGATCGGATGCTCCTTGCGCAGCCGGATCATGCGCTTCACGAAGTTGAGCAGGTGCCACTTCGGATCGTCCCAGTACCAGTCGACCCAGTTGATCTCGTTGTCCTGGCAATAGGCGTTGTTGTTGCCGCGCTGGGTGCGCCCGAACTCGTCGCCGGCGAGGATCATCGGCACACCCTGTGAAAGAAGCAGCGTCGCGAAAAGGTTCCTCTTCTGCTGCTCGCGAAGGCGGTTGATCTCCGGGTCATCGGTGGGGCCCTCCGCGCCGTGGTTCCAGGAGGCGTTGTTGGTGTTGCCGTCGCGGTTGTCCTCGCCGTTCACCTCGTTATGCTTGTCGTTGTACGAGACCAGGTCGTGCATCGTGAAGCCGTCGTGCGCGGCGACGAAGTTCACGCTCGCGCAGGGGCCGCGGTCGTTGGTGCCAAAATGGTCGTGGGAGCCGGTGAGGCGCCGCGCGAAGTCGCCGATGAGCCCGCCGTCGCCCTTCCAGTACGCGCGCATCGTGTCGCGGTACTGGTCGTTCCACTCGGCCCAGCCCGGCGGGAAGGCGCCCACCTGGTAGCCGCCCTCGCCGAGATCCCACGGCTCGGCGATGAGAAGGCGCGGCGAGAGCACCGGGTCCTGGCGCAGCACCGCGAAGAAGTTGCCGAAAGCGTCGAAGTGCGGGCTGTCGCGCGCGAGCGTGGAGGCGAGGTCGAAGCGGAAGCCGTCGACGTGCATTTCGGTGACCCAGTAGCGCAGCGAGTCCACCACCATCTGCAGCACGCGCGGGTTGCGCAGGTCGAGCGAGTTGCCGCAGCCGGTGAAGTCCGCGTTGAAGCGCCGGTCGTCGCTCAGGCGGTAGTACGCATGGTTGTCGATGCCGCGGAATGAGAGCGTGGGCCCCTTCTCGTTGCCTTCGCCGGTGTGGTTGTAGACCACGTCCATGATCACCTCGAGCCCGGCGGCGTGCAGCGTCTTCACCATCGTCTTGAACTCGCGGACCGGATCCGCCACGCCGTAGCGCGCGTCGGGAGCGAAGAAGCCGATGGTGTTGTAGCCCCAGTAGTTGCTGAGGTTGCGTTGCACCAGCACGCGATCGTCCACGAAGGCCTGCACCGGCAGGAGCTCCACGGTGGTGATGCCCAGGCTCTGCATGTGCTCGATCACCTGGCGCGTCCCGAGGCCCTCGAACTTTCCCTGGTGCGCGGGAACCACGTCGGGATGGCGGCGGGTGTAGCCGCCCACGTGCAGCTCGTAGATGAGGCGCTCGTTGCACGTGAAGTGCGGCCGCCGGTCGTTGCCCCAGTCGAAGGTGTTGTCGATCACCTGGGACCTGGGCATGCCGCTCGCGTCGTCGCGCTTGTCGAGCGAGAGATCCTCGCGCTTGTTGCCGATGGTGTAGCCGAAGTGCGCGTCGGTCCACGCGAGCGGACCGACGATGGCGCGCGCATAGGGATCGAGGAGGAGCTTGTGGGGATTGAATCGGTGGCCTTCCTCGGGTTTGTACGGGCCGTGCACGCGGTAGCCGTAGAGCTGGCCGGGGCGGATCTGCGGGACGTAGCCGTGCCACACGAAGTCGGTGCGCTCGCGAAGCGGGATGCGCGTCTCGCGCCTGCCGTCCGTTTCGAAGAGGCAGAGCTCGACCTTCTCGGCGTGCCGCGAGAAGAGCGCGAAGTTCACGCCCTGTCCGTCCCAGGCGGCGCCGAGGGGATGGGGAGAGCCGTTCCAGAGCTCCACCGGGGAGAAATGCGCCGCCATCTTGTTCATCGTTGTTGTCTTTCCGGCATGGTGTTGTTGGTCTTCTAGCGCGCGAGCCCGACGAGCCCGCGCGCCGGGATCCCCACCCAGTCGGGCCGGTTGGCGATCTCGTAGCGAAGCTCGTACAGCGCCTTTTCGAGGAGGAAGAGGTCGACGAGGGCGGTGAACGAAGCCTGGTCGTGCGGCATCGAGGCCAGGCCCTGCGCCGCAGTGATGTAGCCCGCGAGGAAATGGCGGCTCGCGTCGCGTTCCCATTGCGCGAGGGGCTCCGCACCCGCTCCCGAGGCGTCCGCGCCGGGCTCGCGACGCAACATCGCCGCATGCGCCGCGTAGCTGAACGAGCGCAGCATCCCTGCCACGTCGCGCAGCACGCTCGACTTCGCGCGCCGCTCCGCGATGCAACGCCCCGGCTCGCCCTCGAAGTCGACGATGATGAAGTCATCCTGGGCCACCAGCACCTGTCCGAGATGCAGGTCGCCGTGGTAGCGCGTCTTCACGAGTCCGTCGAGCTTCGCGCTCGCGCTGCGAATGCGCTCGCGGATACGCTCGCGCGCGGACATCACCGGTTCGACCTCGGCGCGCGCGGCCTCGGCGAGGCGCGGCAGGATCGATTCCACCGTGGCGAGCGTGGCGTCGAGCTCCCGTTCGATGCCTTCCTTCCACTTCGCGAGATCGTCCTGCGTCACCGGCTCGGGATCGAAGCGCGCGTCGCCGGTGGTTACGCAAAGCGCGCGATGCATCTCGGCGATGCGCTTGCCGAGGAGCCCCATGCGGCCGAGGTGGAATCCCGCGACCGCCGACTCCGCCGTCGCCTCGGGCGCGGCCGCCGCGGAATCCGCCGCCGGCAGGTGCAACGGGTGGGAGAGGTGCTGGCAGGTGAGCGTCCACAGGTCGCCCTGGTTCTCGACGAACTGCTGCAGGATCGCGAGCGTCGTGGGCTCCGCGGCGCCGGGCTCGAGATACTCGACCGCACCGAGCACCGGCGCGATGTTGGCGAAGGGCGAGGTCTCGGTGAGGAAGCGCCCGAGCTCGAGCTCCGGATTCACGCCGACGCGAAGGTGCCGATAGCCCTTGAGGAACAGCTTCGAGCCGAAGAAGACCGCCGTGTTGCTCTGCTCGAGGGACGGCGTGCGCGAAGGCTCATCGAGCGCGCCGGCGAAAGCGGCGAAGCGGCCCGTCGCGGAGAACGACATGCGGCCCGCGCCCAACGGCGCCTTCGCACCGGAGCCCATGGCGAGCGCGAGGTCCCGCGCGAACTGCGGATTGGCGAACGCGGCATAGAAGATCCCCACGCGGTCGCGATGGCGCACCTTCGCGATCACGAAAGGCGCGTATTTCTCGAGCGGGTCGTGGTCGCGCGTCTCCCAGTCGAGCGCGGTGGGGATGAAGTAGCGCTGCGTCTCGCCGGAGGCGAGCTTCGCGTCCACGAATGCGATGCGCCACGTGTTGCCCGACTCGCCCTTCCACGGCGCGATCGAGGCGACGCGCAGGTCCTCGATGGGCTCGTTCTTCGCGGCGAACCAGCGGCGACCCTTGAGGTACGGCAAGAGGATCTCGTCGCGCAGCCGCGCGCTCGACACGTGCATGAAGACCTGCGTGAAGTCGATGTCCGGCGATCCGCGATCGAGCGTCTCCTGCCAGCCGGGAGCGAGGACCAGCACGGGCAGGCGGCGCGTGGCGAGCCGCTCCTCGTGCCAGCCCGGCGGCTTCGCGTCGGTGGCGAGGCGAAAGGCCATGAACCCGTGGCCCGGCAACGTGATGAGGTAGGGAAGCTTCCCGACCGGGGGAAAGGGCTCCTGTCCCACGAGCTCCACGGGCACGCGGCCCGCGAAGCGCGAGATGTCGAGCTCCACCGCTTGCGGCACGCGTGAGAGGTTCGCGACGCACAGCATCGCCTCGTCCTCGTATTCACGCAGGAAGGCGAGCACCTTGCGATTGCCGGGTTCGAGGAAGGCGAGCGTGCCGCGCCCGAACGCCTTGTACTTGCGGCGCGTGGCGATGAGCCGGCGCGTCCAGTGCAGCAGCGACGAGGGGCTCCTCAGCTGCGCCTCGACGTTCACCGACTCGTATCCGTAGACCGGATCCATCACCGGCGGCAGGTAGAGGCGCTGCGGATCGGCGCGCGAGAAGCCGGCGTTGCGGTCCGGCGTCCATTGCATCGGCGTGCGCACCCCGTTCCTGTCGCCGAGGTAGATGTTGTCGCCCATGCCGATCTCGTCGCCGTAGT
>JBDTXQ010000057.1:0-10275 GCA_040006115.1 Usitatibacter sp. | reverse complement strand
GCAGCGGGTTGGCGAACGCGAAGAACATCGCGAGGCCCACGCCGATGATGAAGGACGCATCGATAAGGCCTAGGAGCAGGAACACCTTGCCCTGGAGCTGCGGCATGAGCTCCGGCTGGCGCGCCGCGCCCTCGAGGAAGCGGCTGCACATGATGCCCACGCCGACGCACGCGCCGAGAGCGCCCAATCCGATGATGAGGCCGATCCCGACGCTGGTGTACGCCTGGATCATGGCGATCATTTGAAGCTTGTCCATTTTGTTTTCCTTTCGGTGATGACTTTGAAGTGAGGTGAGGCGATGGAGCGATCAGTGGCTTTCATGCGACATCTGGATGTACACGATGGTGAGCATCATGAAGATGTAGGCCTGCAGCAGCACGATCAGGACGTGGAAGACCGCCCATAACACGCCAAGGACGATAGCGAAGCCCGCCCACACAAGGCTCACCGTGGCGAGCAGCCACAAGAGCAGGAAGATGATTTCGCCCGCGTACATGTTTCCGAAGAGGCGCAGTGAGTGCGACAGCGGCTTCGAGACGTACTCGACGACGTTGAAGAGGAAGTTGATCGGCCAGAGGATCGGGTTGCTGCCGAACGGCGCGCAGAAGAGCTCGTGGATGAATCCACCAAAGCCTTTCTGCTCGATCGCGAAATAGATCATGAGGAGCCACACGCTCAGCGCGAGCGCGAAAGTTACCGACACGTCGGCCGTGGGCACGACACGGAAACCGTGGTGAGCGCCGAGCGCGCCGGTAACGAGGGTCACCCAGTCGGCGGGCAGGAAGTCCATGGAGTTCATCAGGACGACCCACACGAATACCGTGAACGCGAGAGGGGCGACGAACTTGTGGCGATTGCCGTGGAAGATGCCCGCGACTTCCTTGTCGATCTTGTCGAAGATGACCTCGACGAAGGCCTGCCGCTTGTTGGGCACGCCCACGGTCGCACCCTTGGCGACCCAGTAGAAGAATCCGAGCCCGACGAATCCGAGGATGACGGAGACGATCAGCGAGTCGACGTTCAGGGCCCAGAAGCTGCCCTCACCGACCTGCTTGGTGAAGAACGCGAGGTGGTGGTTGATGTACTCGGAAGGATTCTCGTATTGGGCGGCCATGCGTTTCTTCTTCGATTCGTTTACTGATCCCCGGCGGGCCGGGGGGTGTCGTTCACATCCGGGTCGCGCACCGCAATCGCCGCCGCGAACACCCCTATCGAGACCACGAAGCTCGCGAAGAAAGCCGCGTGCACCATGTCCTTGTAAATCGAGAGCACCAGCACGAGTCCGACGAAAATCAGGAGGATCTTGATCGCCTCCGCCCTGAGTATCGTCCGGAGCGCCTCCCCGGCCGTCCTCGCATTGCCTTGCGCGGCCCGCCAACCGTAAACGCCACCCGCCACGATGTTGACGACCCCCCCGAGGGCGGCGGAAATCGCGCCGTTCGTGCCCCAGAGGAAAGCAGCTGCCAGCGTGAGCCCCGCCGTGGCGATCAGCTGCCAACGCAAGACGATTCGGATGGGCCTCGGTAACGGTCGAAATTGCATGAGGGCCCGCCAAGCAAAACCGCTGAATTATATCGGCCGCGAGGGGCCATCGTCAAAAATTATCGCGGTGCAGCATTCGGGCGTCAGGCCCGTTTCAACTTTCCGATCAGGCCCTGCAGCTCGTCGAGGCTCGCGTACTCGATAACGACGCAGCCCTTGCCGCCGCGGCGCGGCTTGAGGCGCACCTGCGCCCCGAGAGACTCGGAGAGCTCCTCCTGCAAGCGCCGGCTGTCGGAGTCGAGCCGCGTCGCGGCCCGGTGGGCGGCCTTCGGCGCATGACCCGACTCCTGGACGAGGCGCTCCGCATCCCGCACCGAGAGCCCCTTCTCGGCAATCTGGTGGGCGAGCTCGACCTGGCGCGCCTTCGAGAGCGCGAGGAGCGCGCGCGCGTGGCCCATGTCGATGGAGCCCTCCTGCACCATCGCCTGCACGGCGGGCGCGAGCTCGAGGAGCCGCAGGAGGTTGGTGACGCCGGTGCGCGAGCGGCCGATGGCGCCCGCCACTTCCTCGTGCGTCAGGCTGAACTCCTCGATGAGGCGCTTCAGCCCCGCGGCCTCTTCGATCGGGTTCAGGTCCTCTCGCTGGATGTTCTCGATGAGCCCGATGCCGAGCGCGGCTTCGTCGGTGACTTCGCGGACCACGGCGGGAATGCGCTCGAGGTTGGCGATCCTCGCCGCGCGCCAGCGCCGCTCCCCCGCGAGGATCTCGTATTGCGACGGCCCGACAGGGCGTACCACGATCGGCTGGATCACGCCGCGGGCGCGGATCGATTCGGCGAGCTCGGCGAGCGACGCCTCGTCCATGCGCGTGCGCGGCTGGTACTTGCCGGGGCGAAGCGAGGACACCGGGATCTGCGCGAGCTGCTCCTCGTCGTCGCGCCGCGCGGCGGCCGCGCCGCCGAGAAGCGCGTCGAGCCCGCGGCCGAGACCTTTGTGGCGCGCCGTCATGCGGCCTCCGCGACCTTGAAGCCGTTGCGCTGGAGCAGCTCGCGGGCGAATTGGAGGTGCGCGATCGCGCCCTTCGAGGCCGGATCGTGCAGCAGCACGGGCTTGCCGAACGAGGGCGCCTCGGCGATGCGAATGTTGCGCGGAATCACGGTGTCGAACACCTTGTCGCCGTAGTGGCGCTTCAATTCGTCGGAGACCTGGACGGTGAGCGTGCTGCGTGGGTCGTACATCGTGCGTACCAACGCCTCGATCTCGATCTTCGGGTTCAGGTTCTGCTTCACCTTGCGCAGCGTTCCCACCAGGTCCGAGAGGCCCTCGAGCGCGTAATACTCGCATTGCATCGGAATGATCACCGCATCGGCTGCGGTGAACCCATTCACCGTCAGCATGTTCAGCGCGGGCGGGCAGTCGATCACAACGAAATCGTAATCCTTGGAGACTTTCGCGAGCGCATCGCGCAGGCGGTACTCGCGCCGCTCCATGCCGATCAGCTCGACCTCCGCGCCGGCGAGCTCGCGGTTGGAGGCGACGATGTCGTAGCTTCCCTCGCACGCTCGCACCGCCTCGCTCATCGGGTACTCGCCGAGCAGCACGCCGTAGACCGTCCTTTCGCAAGCGCTCTTGTCGATGCCGCTGCCGGTGGTCGCGTTGCCCTGGGGATCGAGGTCGATCAGCAGCGCGCGCCGCCCGTAATGCGCGAGGCTCGCCGAGAGATTCACCGCGATGGAGGTCTTGCCGACGCCGCCCTTCTGGTTCGCGACCACGAAGATGCGCGGCATCACGCCGCCTCGAGGAAAACGAGATGGCGCTTCGCGTCTAGCGTGGGCACATGCAGCTCGAGGACGCGCGCCACGCGGTGGCTCGCCGGCACGCGCGCGATCTCGTCGAACGGATAGACGCCCTTCATGGCGACGAGCTGGCCGGCCGGGGCGACGAGGTGCTGCGCTTGCGCGACGAAGTCGGAGAGGTCGGAGAAGGCGCGCGAGACCACGGCGTCGAACCTCTGCGCGGGCTTCCAGTTCTCCACTCGATCGCAAACCACTTCCACGTTGTCGAGCCCTATCTCCGTCTTTGCCTGCCGCAGGAACGCGCACTTCTTGTGGCTCGAGTCGAGCAGCGTCACGCGCGCATCGGGGCGCGCGACGGCGATCGGGATTCCGGGGAGCCCCGGTCCGGTGCCGACGTCGAGGATGCTCGCCGCGCCCTTCAGATGAGGAAGCACCGAGAGGCTGTCGAGCAGATGGAGCACCACCATCTGCTCGGTTTCCCGCACCGCAGTGAGGTTGTGAACGCGATTCCATTTCGCGATGAACTCGAGGTGCTGCTCGAGCCGCTCGCGCGCGGCGCCCGGCAAATCGAGGCCCAGCGCCGCAAGTCCCTCGGCGATCTGCGCAGCGAGGCTCATGCGTGCTTTTCTCGGTGCTCGGACGCGAGGCTACGGCGCTTGAGGTAAACCAGAAGGAGCGAGATCGCCGCGGGCGTCACTCCCTGGATGCGGGAAGCCTGTCCCACGGTCTCGGGCTTGTGCTGGTTCAGCTTCTGCGTGACTTCCTTGGACAACCCACGCACCGTCGAATAATCGAGGTCCTGCGGAAGCAGGACGCTTTCCTGGGCTAGTTGGCGATCGACCTCGTCGCGTTGGCGCTCGATGTATCCGGCGTACTTCGCCGCGATTTCCACCTGCTCGGCGACGTCGGATCGCGCGTGCACTGCTGCCGGATCCATCCAGGGCTTGAGCGCGGCGTAGGACACGCCCGGGCGGCGCAGCAAGTCGAACAAAGTATACTCGCGCTCCATGCCTTGTCCCAGTACATCTATCTGATTTTGCTGAGGAATAATGCTCGGGCGCGCCCACGTTGCCTTGAGCCTGGCGGTCTCGCGTTCGATGCCGCCGCTCTTCTCGAGGAAAGCTTTCCAGCGCACATCGCCCACAAGCCCGAGCTTCCTGCCGGCTTCGGTGAGTCGCAGGTCCGCATTGTCCTCGCGCAATTGAAGGCGGTACTCCGCGCGGCTGGTGAACATCCGGTACGGCTCTGAAACGCCGCGCGTGACGAGATCGTCCACGAGGACACCGAGGTAGGCCTCGTCGCGCCGCGGGCACCAACCCGCTTCGCCGCGCGCGAGAAGCGACGCGTTGATCCCCGCGAGGAGGCCCTGCGCGCCTGCCTCTTCGTAGCCGGTGGTGCCATTGATCTGGCCGGCGAAGAAGAGGCCGGCGATCGCCTTGGTCTCGAGAGTCGACTTGAGGCCGCGAGGATCGAAGTAGTCGTATTCGATCGCATAACCGGGCCGGAGGATGTGGGCGCGCTCGAGCCCCGGAATCGAATGCACGAGCTCCTGCTGCACGTCGAAGGGCAGGCTCGTCGAAATGCCGTTGGGGTAGAACTCGTGGGTCTCGAGACCCTCGGGCTCGAGGAAGATCTGGTGGCCCGACTTGCCGGCGAACCGGTGGATCTTGTCCTCGATCGACGGGCAGTAGCGCGGGCCCACTCCTTCGATCACGCCGGTAAACATGGGCGAGCGGTCGAGCCCGCCGCGAATGATTTCGTGAGTGCGTTCGTTGGTGTGCGTGATCCAGCAACTCAGCTGGCGCGGGTGCATCGCCCGGGAACCCATGAAGGAGAACACCGGCTCCGGCCGGTCTCCGGGCTGCTCGGTAAGCCTGGAAAAATCGATCGAGCGACCGTCGATGCGCGGGGGCGTTCCGGTCTTGAGGCGCCCTGCCGGGAGCTTCAGCTCGCGCAGGCGCGCGGCCAGCGAAAGCGAGGCCGGATCGCCTGCGCGGCCCGCCGGGTGGCTCGATAGGCCCACGTGAATAAGGCCACCGAGGAAAGTGCCTGCGGTAAGGACCACCGTCGCGGCGTGGAAGCGCACGCCCACGGCGGCGACCGCTCCGGTCACTCGGTCGCCTTCGACGATCAAGTCGTCTACCGCGGACTGGAAGAGCCACAGGTTCGCCTGGGACTCGAGCCTGCGACGGATGGCAGCTCGGTACATCACGCGGTCCGCCTGGGCACGCGTAGCCCGCACCGCCGGCCCCTTGCTGGCGTTAAGCGTGCGGAACTGGATGCCGGCCTCGTCGGTCGCGAGCGCCATGGCTCCGCCGAGCGCGTCGATTTCCCTGACGAGGTGGCCTTTACCGATGCCGCCGATCGAGGGATTGCACGACATCTGCCCCAGCGTCTCCAGGGCGTGTGTCAGCAGCAGCGTGCGCGAGCCGGAACGCGCGGCCGCAAGGGCCGCCTCGGTGCCGGCGTGCCCGCCGCCCACCACGATCACGTCGAATCGATCCGGAAAATCCATCGGCTCGGTCAGGAAGAAGTGCAGCAAGGGAAGGACGGAATTCTACGTGAAACCCTCGTCCGACCCCACTGTTCCACGTGGAACCCATTGGACCGCTGCTACGCGCGAACGCCCAAAAAGGGGGTGCCAGATATCTGGGCGAGCGCGTCGTTCCACGTGGAACATCACTTCCCGACGCAGAAGCGGGAGAATATTTCGCCGAGGAGATCGTCGGCACTTACCTCGCCAGTGATCTGTCCCAGAGCGCCTTGTGCGATTCTCAAGTCTTCTGCAATTAATTCAAAAGGTTGTGCGTGCTTTGAGGCCGATAGCAAGTGCTCACCTGCGGCGTGTAGGGCGGTCAAATGCCGCGCCCGCGCCATGAACACGCCCTCTCCGTGAGGCTTCCACCCTGCCGTATCCAACAGCCACCGGCGCAGCGCGTCGATTCCCTGGCCGGTCTTGGCGGAGATCCGGATGACCCCTTGCCCGCCCCCCTGTTGGAGGCCGGCGGCCTCGCCGGTGAGGTCGATCTTGTTCACGACGCGCGCACGCGGCATTTGTTCGGGCAGGCGCTTTAAGACCTCGTCTTCCGTGGAGCCCCATTGCGCGCTGTCCTCGGTGATCACGAGCGCGGCGCCGGCCCCTTCGATCGCCCGCCACGTGCGCTCGATGCCGATCCGCTCGATCTCATCGGCGGCGGTGCGCAGCCCGGCGGTGTCGATGAGATGGATCGGCACGCCCTCGAGGCTTACCGTCGCGCGCACATGATCGCGCGTGGTCCCCGCGAGCGGCGTGACGATCGCGAGATCCTCGCCCGCAAGCCGGTTGAGCAGGCTCGACTTGCCCACGTTGGGGCGGCCGATCAGCACGACCGTGAGCCCTTCGCGCAACACCGCGCCCTGGCGGGATTCCGCGAGGAGCGCATCGAGTTGCCCCCGCAACGCGTCGAGCTGCATGCGCTGCGCCCCGCGATCCGCCGGATCGATTTCATCTTCCGGGAAGTCGATGCACGCCTCGACGTGCATGCGCAGCTGAGTGAGCGCTGCGACCAACGAATGCACGCGCCTCGAGAAATCTCCCGCCAGCGATCGCGCGGCGCTGCGCGCCGCCTCCACGCTCGCAGCGTCGATGAGGTCGGCGACGCTCTCGGCCTGCGCGAGGTCGAGCCGATCGTTCAGGAAAGCGCGGCGGGTAAATTCCCCGGGACCGGCGACGCGCGCCCCAAGCTCGACGCAGCGGCGCAGCAGCTGCTGCATCACCATGGGACCGCCGTGGCCCTGGAGCTCGAGCACGTCCTCGCCGGTATAGGAGTGGGGCAGCGCGAAGAGGAGCGCGATGCCCTCGTCGATCACGGCGCCGTCGGCCGCCTTGAATTTCGCGAGGGTGGCATGGCGCTCGCGCGGGACCTGGCCCGTCACCTGGCTGGCGATCGAGCGCGCAAGACCCCCGGAGACGCGCACGACGCCGATACCGCCGCGACCCGGCGGCGTCGCGATCGCGGCGATCGTGTCACCGCGCGGATTCAGCGCCGGGCTTTCGCCTTGGCCTCGGCCGCGAGGGTCTTGTTGATGTGCCACTGCTGCAGGATCGTGAGGAGGTTCTGCACGACCCAGTAGAGCACGAGACCCGCGGGGAAGAACAGGAAGAACACGCTGAAGACGATCGGCATCATCAGCATCACCTTCGCCTGAACCGGATCGGCGGGCTGTGGATTCAACTTCGTCTGCACGAACATGGAGACCGCGTAGATCACGGGCAGGATGAAATACGGGTCGGGCGCCGAGAGATCCTGGATCCAGCCGAGCCACGGCGCATGGCGCAGCTCGATCGATGCGAGCAGCACCCAGTAGAGCGCGATGAACACCGGGATCTGCACGATGATCGGCAGGCAGCCACCGAGCGGATTGATCTTCTCCGTCTTGTAGAGCTCCATCATCGCCTGGTTCAGCTTCTGGCGATCGTCGCCATAGAGCTGCTTCAGCTTCTCCATCTTCGGGCCGAGCACCTTCATCTGCGCCATCGAGCGACCGGCGCGGGCGTTAAGGGGATAGAAGATGAGCTTGATGAAGATGGTGAGGATGATGATCGACCATCCCCAGTTGCCGACGACGCCGTGGATCCACTTGAGGACCCAGAAAAGCGGCGCGGCGAGAACATAAAGCCAGCCGTAGTCGACGGCGAGCTTGAGCCCAGGCGCTACGCTCTCGAGTGTCTCCGTTTCCTGGGGCCCGATAAAGAGCGGGACATCGACGCTCGCCGTCGCGCCGGGAGGGATCGTCCCCAACGGCATCACGACGCCGGCGGTATAGAGGTTGTCGCCGACCTTGTTGGTGAAGTACTCGCGCTCCGTACCCGCCTTGGGCAGCCACGCCGCGACGAAATAGTGCTGGACGATGCCGATCCAGCCGTCCTTCGCCTTCTTCGCGTGGCTCTGCTTGCCCTTGGCGATGTCGCTGAAATCCACCTTGTGGAATTTCCCCTCGTCGGTGTAGACGGCGGGGCCGGTGAAGGTCGTCACCCCTGCGAAAGCGCTGGTCTGGGCGGCCTGTTCGCTGGGCGGGTTGGAGTCGCGCAGGAACTGGAAGTACGCGAAGGGCGTGACCGGCTTGTCGGACTTGTTCGCGACGTCGTAAGCCACGTCGATCACGTAGCTTCCGCGGTGGAACGCATAACGCTTGGTGACCTCTGTGCCGTTGGCGTCCTGGGCCTTGAGCACGACCTCCACGGAATCCTTGCCGTCGGCGAGGAAATACGCGGGCTGCGCCGTTTCGTAGGCGGTCTTGTGGGTGGGCAGCCCTTCGCCCAGCAATCCCGACTGGGTAACGTAGTAATGCTTCGGATCCGGCTCCATCAGCGTGAGGGGCTGGGTACGGTCGAGCGCCGAATGCACCTTCTTCATCGTGACGCGGCGGATGTCGCCGCCGAGCGTGTTGAGCTCGACATCGAATAGGTCCGTCTTCACCACCACCGGAGTGCCCGTCGAGGCTGAAGTGGGGCTCGCCGTGGGCGGCGGGGGGATCGCCGTCCCGGGAGTCGCACGCGAAGCGGCGGGCGCGGGGACGTTCCCCGGGGTCGACGGCGCCGCCGGGATCGTGCTGGTGGAAGGCGGGACGACCTTGGGCGCATTGTGCTTCTGCCACGCGTCCCACAGCAGGAGCGAGGAGAAGGCGAAGACGGCGAGGGCGACGAGGCGTTGGGTATCCATCATGGCGATTGCAGGCTCAGGGCACCGGGTCGAAACCGCCGCGGTGCCACGGGTGGCATTTGGTGAGGCGTCGCAGGGCGAGCCACGATCCGCGCAAGGCGCCGTGCGCGTCGATCGCCTGCATCGCATACTCGGAGCACGACGGATCGAAGCGGCACTGGTTACCCCACCACGGGCTCAACAGGTACCGATAGGCGCGGATCACGAAAAGCATGAGGCGCGTCATTCAGCGGGAATTGTTCTTGGCGAGTTGGTCGAAGAAGGCACGGATCTCCGCGAGTACCGGCTCGCTCTTGGCCGCATCGAAGCGCTCGCGCAGCATCACCACGCAATCGAGCCCGCAACGCTTGACCCCATGGCCCCGGAAAGCCTCCCGCACAAGCCGCTTCACGCGATTGCGGTCGACGGCGTGGGGAACGAGACGGCGGGTCAGCGCAAGGCCGAGGCGCGCATGCCCGCCCTGGGCCGGCATCAAATGCAGGATCGCGTAGCGCCCACGCAGCTTGCGCGGGCTGCGCAGGACGGCGGCGAACGAGCCCTGCACCGAGAAGCGGTGACGCCGCGAATACCCTTCCTTCCGGGCCTCCCGCGGCATGCGTCGCCTAGACGGCGATGCGCTTGCGGCCCTTGGCACGGCGCGCATTGATGATCGCGCGGCCGCTGGCCGTTTTCATGCGCACGCGAAAGCCGTGCGTCTTCTTCCTGTGTGCCGTTGAAGGCTGGAATGTGCGCTTCATTTGGTACTGTCCTCTGATTCGATCGCCCGACGGCGAAAAGCCTGAAATTATAACGGATTTGCGCGCCGGACGCCATTGCCCCGGCCCATTCCACGCTTAATTTGGCTGTGGATAACCGGCCTCGATCCCGGTAAAATTTCGGATCGCCCCTCCCCCATTTTTCGATCCCTCCCCGCCCCCGATTTCGCCCATGGATTCGCTTTGGCCGTCGCTCGCCGCAGAGCTAAAAAAAGAGTTGCCGGCGCAGCAGTACGACACCTGGATCAAGCCCCTTCGGGGTGAGAGGCAGGACGACCAGCTGGTGCTCGTTGCGCCCAATCATCACGTGTTGAAGTATGTGCGCACCAACCTGCTTCAGCGGATCGCGTCGAGAGTGGAGCTGGTGGCGGGCGGGCGGTTGAGCGTGAACCTCGTCCTCGATGACAAGCTCGCGGACAACGAGATCATGGTTCCGGAGCCGGTGGCCATCGCCGCGGCGCCCGAGCGGCCGGCGCGCGAGGAGCATCGCCTCAACCCGGGCTTCACGTTCACCAATTTCGTGAACGGCAAGGCCAACCAG
>JBDTXQ010000056.1:0-10305 GCA_040006115.1 Usitatibacter sp. | reverse complement strand
CATCGCGCGCGCGCTGCCATTTGGCGCGGCCCCCGGGTTCGCCGACATTCGCACGCTGAGGCTGGGCACCCTGGCCGAGAGGAACGGCGCCTACCGCGGCATGATCGACGAGCTGAAGGTCTACGCGCGCGCGCTTTCCGACGAGGAGATCCTGGCGGCCGCTTCGCGCTAGGTGCATCCCACCCGTCCGGGTGGTTTGAGATCCGCGCGGGAAGGCGCAGGATCTTGGCGCGGATCCAAGGGAGGCCCATGTTCGACCCACGCCGCAACGTGATCCACACGGCCGACGGGCGCTTGAGCCCGAAGAGCTCGACCAGCGCGTCCGACGTGCGCAGGATCGTGCGCGAGGCGCTCGCCGCGGGCGCGCCGTCGGGAATCGTCCTCAATTTCCACGGCGGCCTGGTGAGCGAGGCTGCCGCGCGCGAGACCGCAGAGCGGCGCCTCTATCCGCTCTACGCCGATCGCGGCCGCGCCTATCCGATCTTCTTCATCTGGGAGTCGGGCTTCTTCGAGGCGCCCTTCAACAACCTCGTGGAGATCGCGAACGAGGCGCTCTTCCAGGAGTTCGTGAAGAAGGCTGGCGAGTGGGTGGCGCGCCACGTGCGTTCCGGCGCGAACCCCACGGCGCGCGCGAGCGGGGGCGGCGAGGCTCCCGCGCAGCTGCGCGCCGACCTGGAAGCGTGGTTCCGCACCGGCAAGGCGCGCCGCAAGCTACCCGCCCGCCTGAAGGACTTCCACGCCGCGCGCAAGGTGCCGCGCGGGCTCGCGCTCGCAAAGCCCGCGCCGGATCGCGCCACGCTCGCGCGCGATATCGAGGCGAGCATCCGCCGCGACGCACGCTTCCGGCGCGCCGTGGAAGCGGCCCACGCGGGAATTGGTCCGCGCCAACCCGCGGTGCGCATGGCGCGCGGCGGCGGCACCCGCGTCGCGCGCGATTCGCTCCTCGACAAGGAGGCGGCGGCGCGGCTCTTCCCGGTGGCGGCCAGGTCCGCGCGAGCGTTCCCGGCGAGCGGATGGCTGCGCGTCGCGAAGGTCGTGGCCGAGATCGTGTTGCGCGTCGTCGCCCGGGCGCGCGCCGGGCGCGACCACGGCAAGTACGTGACGCTCGTGGAGGAGGTGCTGCGCGAGCTCTACATCGGCAAGCTCGGGCGCACCGCGTGGTGGGACCGCATGAAGGGCGACACCGCGGACGCGTTCAAGCCCGGCGAAGAGTACGGGGGCTCGGTGTTCCTCGCGGAGTTGCACGACCGCCTGCAGGATGCCGCGGCGCCCCGCATCACGCTCGTCGGCCACAGCACGGGCGCAATCTACATCGGCAACTTCCTCAAGGCGGCCGCGCAATGGGTGCCCGACGTGCGCTTCGACCTGGTGCTCGAGGCCCCGGCGGCAACCCACGACTTCTTCGCGCGCGTGATCGAGGAGCACGGCAGCCGCATCCGCAGCGTGCGCGTGTTCGGGATGGGCGACGCGCGCGAGACCGAGGACGTGCTGGTGCCGGTGATCTATCCCGCCTCGCTCCTCTACTTCGTCTCGGGCCTGCTCGAGGACGAGGCCGACCAGCCGCTCATCGGCATGCAGCGCTACCTCGCCGACGCCGTGACCTACGACGTGGAGCGCTTTCCGAATGTCGAGGCGTGCCGGCGGTTCTTCGCGGCGTTCGACGATGCGTGGATCTGGGCGCCGAGCGCGGCTGCTCCCCCGCGCGCCTGCGACGGGCGCCACCACCAGGACTTCGACGACGCAGACCCCGCGACGCTCTCCAGCGTCGAATCCATCCTCCTCAACGGCTACTGAAAGGAGATTCTCCATGCTGACCCGCCACGTGGCGCTCGTTTCCGAGCAATCGAAGATCTCCATGCGCGAGCTTTCCGCGGTGGCCGCGGCGCTGCAGAAGCAGGCGACCCGCGACCTGGGCCCGATCTGGAACATCGAGTCCACCGTGACCGCGTTCGAGAAGCTCGAGGACCTGCCGCTCGACTACTGGCCGGTCATCGTGAAGGACGACATCGGCGACCCCAGCGCGGCGGGCTACCACGAGGACGAGAACGGCCAGCCGTTCTCGCTGGTCGAGTACTCGCACGGCTGGACGCTCACCGCGAGCCACGAGGCCATGGAGATGCTGGTGGATCCGTTCGGCCGCAGGCTCGTCGCGGGTAAGTCCCCGATCGCCGCCCAGGGGCGCGTGCGCTTCCTGGTGGAGGTGTGCGACCCCAGCGAAGCGGACGAGTACTCGTATCACGTGAACGGCGTGCGCGTGAGCGACTTCTATACGCCGCATTTCTTCGACCCGAAGAAGAACTCGGGTGTGCGCTACAGCTTCACCGAGGCGATCACCGCGCCCAAGCAGGTCCTGCCCGGGGGCTATCTCAGCTGGTACGACTCGGAAAAGCGCGAGTGGTGGCAGCGCACCTACTTCGGCGCGAAGCCGGCCGACAACCGCCTCGATGGCTTCAAGGCGAAGAACGGCAACCTGCGCCAGGCGCTCGACCGCTACACGGAGCTCGCGCGTGCGCGCGCCACCGGGCGGCCCGCGCCGGTTGCGCGCGGCGCGGAGGGCTCCCACGCCACCATGGCCGCGCAGCGCGTGCACGACACTACCGACGCGCTGCTGAGCTTCCCGAAGCGCGCGCAAGGCCTGCGCGAAACCATCGCCGCGGCCACGGGTCCAAAGTAGGCCATGGCGAAAGACGCGAAACCGACCCCCGCCCAGATCGCGCGCGCCGCGCGCCTTCGCCGCCGCCTGGGCGACGCGGCCACCGGCGGCGCGCCCGCACCGCCGAAGACGCCGCGCGAGATCACGGACGAGGCGGCCCGCGACAAGTGGGCGCGGTTACGGAAGCAAAAGTAGGGCGCGGGTTTTCCCTCCGGGGTGATGTACGATTTCGGGTTGGACATCGGGCACGCCGAGAGGAGAAGCATGGGGATTCATTGGGTCGCCGCCTTGCTGGCGAGCGCGTCTTTCGCGCTGACGGCCGCGGCCGATTCGGGCGTTCAGGGGATCCAGAAGCCCGCGGATGCCCGTGCGAAGTCGATCGAGCTGTTGCGGTTGCGCGCTGAGGGCATCGCCGCGCCGCGCCTCGATCTGCCCGCCATGGGTGGCGCGCGCGCGAGGAGCCTCGAAGGGCTGGCCCCGAACCAGATCGGCGTGTCGCGCCGCGACGACGTCGAGGCGCAGCCGCGCATCGACGCTTCGAGCCTCGCGTGGCAGGCCGCCGGCGGCGGCTTCGCCGCGCAATTGCGGGTTGCGTCGCCCGGCGCCGCGGCATTGCGCGCGGGCCTGCGCTTCGAGGCGTTGCCCCGGGATCTCGAGATCCGCGTCGCCCAGGTCGGCGCTGGCGGGTTGCTTGAGGTGGTCGCGCTCACCCGCGGGACGGACATCATCAAGCTTGCGCGCGGCGCCTTCCCGGTCGAGCACTGGACCGCGACCACCGAGGGCGCCGAACAGGTGATCGAGCTGTGGAGCCCGCGTGCGCCCGGAGCGAGCGAGCTGCGCTTCGTGCTGACGGACGTGTCGCACCTCGTGCAGCGCCCGCTGGAGCCCGCGCGCACCAAGGCGCTCGACTTCGCCTGCCATGTAGACGTCGCCTGCATCGCCGACGCCAACGTCGCCAGGGACAGCAAGGCGGTAGCGAAGATGGTGTTCAGCAAGGGCGGTCGCACTTTCGTCTGCACCGGTTCGCTCCTGAACGACCGGGCGAGCTCGCTCACGCCGCTCTTCGCGACCGCCAACCACTGCGTCTCGAGCCAGGACGTCGCCTCGACGCTCGAGGCCTGGTTCTTCTACGCCGACACGTCGTGCAACGCCCTCGCGCCGCAGGGCCCCACGCGTCTGTCGAGCGGCGCGGTGCTGCTGATGGCGGACTTCGATTCCGACTTCACGTTGCTGCGGTTGAACGACGTGGCTCCCGGCAACGCGTTCTTCCTGGGCTGGGATCCTGCGCTGCTGGTGGCCAACCAGGCGATCTTCGGCCTGCACCATCCCGACGGCTCGTTCCAGCGCTATTCGTCGGGCGTCTTCACCGGCATGGGCCGCGTGACCGACTCCGCAACGCACGTGACCTTCGCCCAGCTCTTCAATCGCGTCCGCTTCACGCAGGGAATCATCGAGGGCGGAAGCAGCGGCTCTCCGCTCCTCACCTCTCCGGGCAACTTCCACGGCACGCTCTTCGGAAGCCCCGACAGCAACTCGTGCACGGGCACCGTGGTCGCCTCGTACTCGAGCTTCAACGCAACCTATCCGCTGGTGAAGACCTTTCTCGACGGCCCCAACCCGGCGGACGATTATGGCGACGCGCCCGCTTCCGCGGGCCTGCTCGACGTGAACTCCAAGCTCGTCGCGAACATGAACACCGACAACGACGCGGACTGGTTCCGCTTCGTGATCGGTGCCGGCGGGCAATGGACCGTCGCCTCGTTCGACCCGGCGGACGGCGCGGGCACGGACGTGAAGGCCGAGATGTATGCCGCCGACGGCGCGACGGTGCTCGCGTCAAACGACGACATCTCCGACACCGACCGCAACTTCCGCATGGTGCGAACCATGACGCCGGGCACGTACTACGTGCGCGTTACTGGAGTGAACGGCGCCACCGGGCGCTACGGCCTGCGCTCGAGCTTCCTTCTTCCGGACGATTACGGCGACAGCGCCGCGACGTCCACGGAAATTCCGCTCAATGGCACGCGCGCGGGGCTCCTTGGCGTTCTGAACGACCAGGACTGGTTCCGCCTCACCTTCACCGAGGCCGGGATATTCACGGCGAGCTCCACCGGCACCACCGACACGATGGGTGCGCTCTTCCAGGCGGATGGTGCCACGCTCATCACCGAGAACGACGACGCCAATCCCCCCGATACCAACTTCGGCATCGGCGCCACCATCGGCGCGCCGGGCGTGCGCTACCTGCGCGTGAGCGGCTACGACGGCCAGACCGGTCCGTACACGCTGCAGACCTCGTTCACCGCGGCGAGCGCCACGCCGAACTACACCGACATATGGTGGAACCCCGCCGAGTCGGGGTGGGGCATCAACCTGAACCACCAGTCGGACACGATCTTCGCGGCTCTCTTCACTTACGCGGCGGACAACAAGGGCCTCTGGCTCGTGGCGACCGCCCTCAAGCAGGCGAACGGCTCCTATACGGGTCCGCTTTACCGCGGCGTCGGAGCGGCGTTCAGCGCGCCGTTTACCCCCGCCACCTTCACGCAGGTCGGCACGCTCACGCTTACCTTCGGCGCCACCACGGCCACGCTTGTCTATACGGTCAACGGGATGCCCGTCACGAAGACGATCCAACGCCAGGTGTTCGCAGGGAGCTCAGCCACGTGCACCTTCACGTCCGGCTCGCGGAGCGCTGCGACCAACTACCAGGACCTCTGGTGGAATTCCGCGGAGTCGGGCTGGGGCGTGAACTTCGCCCAGCAGGGCAACACGATCTTCGCGACGCTCTTCACCTACGGCGCGGACAACCGCGACATGTGGCTCACGGCCACGATCGTGCGCCAGTCGGACGGCTCGTTCCTCGGCGATCTCTTCCGCACGACGGGGCCGGTGTTCAGCGCCGTTCCATGGACCGCGATCGGGGTGGATACCGTCGGCACCATGCGCGCGCGATTCACCGATGGCGTTACGGGGACGCTCACCTACTCGGTGGGCGGCACTACGGTGACCAAGCCGATCCAGCGGCAGGTATTCGCCGCCACCCAGACGATCTGCCAGTGACCGGGTAGAACGGGGCCGCAGGGGTCGAGTCAGGCCCGTGCGCGCTTCGAGGCTTTCTTGCGATTGGCGCGCTTCACCACGGTTCGGGTTTTGCCCACCGCGTCCTCGGCCTTGCCGACCGCCTTGCGCGTCTTGCCCACGGCTTGCTTGGCCACGCCCTTCACCTCCTGCTTCGGGCTGCCCATGAGCCTTCCGAGCGTCTTCTGGATCCTGCCTACGGCATCGATGACGGCGCCCTTCACGGTGTTCCTGTTCACGTAGCTCTCCGGTTAGTGGGGGATTGGCACCCCGCCTTGCGACCCCGAGGCCCGGGGCAGGTTCCCGCGCGAAGGAACGTAAGAGCCGCGCGGCGCGTCTAATCGTTCCGATCGCACCAGGAGAATGACACATGCGCACGCCCGCAAGCATCGCCGGCCATCCGATCCATCCCATGCTGGTGCCGATCGCGATCGGTTGCTTCGTGTTTTCGTTCGCCTCGGACTTGATCTGCCTCTCCACGGGCAACGTGAACCTGTGGGCACCGCTCGCTTACTACACGATGCTGGGCGGCATCCTCGGCGCGCTCGCCGCCGCGGTGCCGGGATTCATCGATTTCCTCTCGCTTCCGGCCGGCCCCGTCAAGTCGACGGGCCTCGCGCACATGGGAATCAACCTCACGGTCGTGGCGATCTACATCGTGAACGCGTACCTGCGCCATGGCGACCCGCAGAACCTGAAGCTGCCGGTGATCCTGTCGGTCGTGACCGTGCTGATGCTGCTGGTCTCCGGCTGGCTCGGCGGCAAGCTCGTGTTCGAGCACGGCGTTGCGGTCGACATCGGCCGGGACGGCCGGTGACCCGCGCGCGCCTCCTCGGCGCCTTCCTCATCGCTGCGTTCGTAGCCGCGTGCGCGATGGAGGCCGCGACGCTGCCGTTCTCCGCGGGCGTAGGACCCGATCCCGCGCTGCCCCCGCCGGTGAAGACGCCTATTCCCACGGTGAAGATCGCCGAAGCGAAGGGCTGGCCGAAGGATACCCGGCCCACGGCGGCTGCGGGTATGGCGGTCACCTCCTTCGCGAGCGATCTCGTCCATCCACGCTGGGTCTACGTGCTGCCGAACGGCGACGTCCTGGTGGCCGAGACCAACGCGCCGCAGCGCCCCGATGAGGAGAAGGGCGTGAGGGCGAAGGCGATGAAATTCGTGATGAAGCGGGCGGGCGCCGGCGTGCCGAGCCCCAACCGCATCATCCTGCTGCGCGACCTCGACGGCGATGGAGTGGCTGAGACACGCAGCGTCTTCCTCGAGGGACTCAACTCCCCCTTTGGCATGGCGTTGGTGGGAACCGACCTCTACGTCGCCAACAGCGACGCGGTGGTGCGTTTTCCCTACACCGAAGGCGCGACCTCCATCGCGGCCGCGGGCGTGAAGGTTGCCGACCTGCCCGCCGGGCCGCGCAACCACCATTGGACCAAGAACATCGTCGCGAGCCCGGATGGTGCGCGCCTCTACGCAACCGTAGGCTCGAACAGCAACGCGGCCGAGAACGGCATGGAGGTGGAGGAGGGTCGCGCCGCGATCTGGGAGATCGACTTGAAGAGCGGATCGAAGCGCCTCTTCGCCTCGGGGCTTCGCAATCCCAACGGCATGGGGTGGGAGCCGCGCTCCGGCGCCTTGTGGACCGTAGTGAACGAGCGCGACGAGCTGGGCAGCGACCTCGTGCCCGATTACCTCACAGGCGTGAAGGACGGGGCGTTCTACGGCTGGCCGTACAGCTATTACGGCGCGCACGTCGACGACCGCGTGAAGCCGCAGCGCCCCGAGCTCGTCGCGACGGCGGTGAAGCCCGACTACGCGCTCGGCACGCACGTAGCCCCTTTGGGAATGACGTTCTCGCAGGGTGCGAACCTCGGCCCCGCGTTCGCCGAGGGTGCCTTCATCGGCCAGCATGGCTCGTGGAACCGCAACCCGAGGAGCGGCTACAACGTGGTGTTCGTCGCGTTCAGCGCGGGGCGCCCGATCGGCCAGCCCGTCGAGGTGCTCTCGGGTTTCGTGAGCAAGAATGGCGACGCGTACGGCCGCCCCGTGGGCGTGGCGATCGACAAGCGCGGCGCGCTGCTCGTGGCCGACGACGTGGGCAACACGGTCTGGCGCGTCGCGGCGACGGCGCGTTAGCATAGCGGCATGGAAAAGATCTATGTGATCCACGAGAACGAGGCGTGGGTCGAGCCGCTGCGCGAAGCCTTCGACGAGCTGTCGCTGCCGTACCAGGAGTGGTTCCTCGCCGAGGGAGTGCTCGATTTCTCGGCGGTGCCCCCCGAGGGCGTTTTCTACAATCGGATGAGCGCGTCGTCCCACACCCGCGGCCATCGCTACGCCCCGGAGTACACCGCGTGCGTGCTCGCATGGCTCGAGCGCCACGAGCGGCGCGTGGTGAACAACGGCCGCGCGCTGCAGCTTGAGATCAGCAAGATCGCGCAGTACGCCGCGCTCGCGCAGTTCGGCATCAAGACCCCCCGGACCCTCGCCGCCGTCGGGCGCGAGCACATCGTCGCCGCGGCGCGCTCCATGAAGGGTTCCTTCATCACCAAGCACAACCGCGCGGGCAAGGGCCTGGGCGTGCGCCTCTTCCACGACGCGGGCACCCTCGAGAGCTACGTGAAGTCGCAGGCCTTCGAGGACTCGGTGGACGGCGTGACGCTGGTCCAGGAGTACATCCGCGCCCCCGAGCCGTTCATCACGCGCGTGGAGTTCGTCGGCGGCAAGTTCCTCTACGCGGTGCGGGTGGACACCACGCTCGGGTTCGAGATCTGCCCGGCGGACGTGTGTGAAATCGGCGACGCCATGTGCCCGGTGGGCGAGAAGCCGTCGGCCGCCGCGCCGCGCTTCCAGATCGTCGAGGACTTCCGCCCTTCGATCGTCGATCGCTACCAGCGCTTCCTCGCCGCCAATGGCATCGAGGTGGCGGGCATCGAGTTCATCCTCGACTCGGCGGGGGAGCTCTACACCTACGACGTCAACACGAACACCAACTACAATAGCGGCGCGGAGGCGAGGGCGGGCAAGTCCGGCATGCACGCAGTGGCCGAATTTCTCGAAAAGGAATTGAAAGCCTTGTACAATCCTTCCCAATTACTCGCGACCGAACGATGAAAAAGCCTTTTCCCGTGCCCGTGCGTGTGTCTTACCGCTGCGACAAGTGCCCCGCCTACTGCTGCACCTACACCGAGATCGAAGTGACCCAGCGCGACGTCGAGCGCCTCGCGCGCCATTTCGAATTGAGCGCCAAGGTAGCCGCGGAGAGATTCACCAAGGTCGACACCAAGGGCACGCGCATGCTCCGGCACAAGAAGGACAAGATCTTCGATTCGACCTGCATGCTGCTCGACCAGGAGAAGCGCCGCTGCACCGTGTATGACGCGCGCCCGGGCGTCTGCCGCAAGTACCCGGACAGCTACCGCTGCGGCTACTACGACTTCCTCAAGTTCGAGCGCGAGCAGCAGGGCGACGAGGAAATGGTGGCCCTCACCTGAAGGGCCTATCGGGCACGGGCGGCACGAACGAAGGGGCGCGAATCCGCGCCCTTTGTTTTTTTGCGGGCTCGACGCCGCTCGCCTGTGATGCTGATGGACAACACAGTCGCGACCGCAACTCCGGCGACATTTTCAATAAGGGTGATGTCGGGGTGCTGGCGCCCCCGGTCCCTTGCGCGCGGTCAGGCGGGACCCGGCGTGGGCGGCTCGGCGGGAGTGTCCTGCGGCGTGTCGGGCTGCTGCTCGTGGGCTTTCTGCTGCTTCTTCGCTTCCTTCTTCTGCTTCTTGGCGAGCTCTCTCTGGCGCTTGGCGAATGCGTAGTTGGGTTTCGGCATCAGGTCCTCCAGGTTGTACGACGGACAGCTAAGAATAGGCGCTTTTTTTTCGCGTTCGCGCCCATTCTAGCGGCAACGGAGCCGGGGCGGCATTTTCTCCTCGGGTAGGATGGCGCTTTCCGTCCAACCGGCGCGCCGCGGGCGTGGCCGCGGGCAAAATCCATGGCAAATGCAGGCCGGCTGGGGGCGGGGCTGGGCTTCCCGGTGAAGCTCGCCGCCGCGGGCGCGCGCAAGCTGCCGCGGTCGTTCTTCGACCGCGATACCACCCTCGTCGCGCAGGAGCTCCTCGGCAAGCACCTCGTGCACGTAGTCGATGGCGTCGAGCGCGTCGGGCGCATCGTCGAGACCGAGGCCTACCTCGGCCCCCATGACCTCGCTGCCCATTCCGCGCGCGGCCTCACGCCGCGCACGAAGGTGATGTTCGGACCCCCCGGGCACGCCTACGTCTACCTCATCTACGGCATGCACTGGTGCATGAACGTGGTCACCGAAGGGCAGGGGCACGCGTCGGCGGTACTGCTGCGGGCCCTCGAGCCGATCGCCCATCTCGCCGGCCGCACCCAGGGCCCCGCGCTGCTCTGCAAGGCCATGGGCATCACCGGCGCGCTCACCGGGCACGATCTCGCCAGCGACGACCTCTTCATCGCCGACCCGGGCGCCGCGCCGCCGGTGAAGATCGTGAAGCGCCCGCGCATCGGCGTCGATTACGCCGGCCACTGGGCGCGACGTCTCCTGCGCTTCT
>JBDTXQ010000055.1:0-10385 GCA_040006115.1 Usitatibacter sp. | reverse complement strand
TCTTCACGACCTCGATGGCGCGCACCGCCTCGTACTTGCGAAGGGCCGCGACGAGGTCCGCACCGCCGTGGCGCGCGAAGGTGCCGGCGAGCTCGATCGCATCCTCGAGCGCGAGCTTGGTGCCCGAGCCCACCGAAAAGTGCGCGGTGTGCGCCGCATCACCCATGAGCACGATCGGCGTCCTGCCGTCCGCGTGCACCCAGGTCTTGCAGGTGACGCGCGGAAAGCGGATCCATTGGGACGAGCCACGCAAATGGTGCGCGTTGGACATGAGCGCGTGGCCGCCCAGGTATTTCGCGAAGAGACGCTCGCAGAAGGCGAGCGACTCTTCCTTTTCCATGCGGTCGAGCCCCGCCGCGCGCCACACCTCCTCGGGCGTCTCCACAATGAAAGTGGATGTGTCGCGGTCGAACTGGTAGGCGTGCGCCTGGAACCAGCCATGCGCGGTCTCTTCGAAGGCGAAGGTGAAGGCGTTAAAGCGCTGGTGGGTGCCGAGCCAGACGAAGCGGCACTTGCGCAGCTCGACCTCGGGCTGGAAAGTGGCGGCGAAGCGGCCGCGGATGGCGCTGTTCAAGCCATCGGAGGCGACGATCAGGTCGGCGTCGATCTCCTCCACGTCCTTCACGTCGGTCTCGAAGGCGAGCTTCACGCCAAGCGTCTCGCATCGGCCCTGGAGGATCTCGAGCAGGCGCTTCCTGCCGATGCCGCAGAAGCCGTGGCCGCCGGAAGTGACGGTGCGGCCCCTGAAGTGGACGTCGATGTCGTCCCAATAGTGGAAGGCGCGGACGATTTCGGCGTGGGTTTCGGGATCGGCCCCGGCGAGGTTGCCGAGCGTCTGGCTCGAGAACACCACGCCCCAACCGAAGGTGTCGTGCGCGCGGTTCCGCTCGAGCACCGTCACCGCGTGCGCGGGGTGGCGCTTCTTCATGAGGAGAGCGAAGTACAGGCCCGCCGGGCCACCACCGACGCAGACGATGCGCATGCGCCTCCATGAAAACGGCGAAACGCCGGGGAACCTACTTTAGCCATGAATAGTTTAGGCGTCAACTATTCGCGGCGGGATTTTTCGGGCGGGAACGCGGTCGAAACGGCGTAGAATCCGCCGCTACCGCGAGGGATCGCCATGAACGACACCGGCAACGCATCCGCCCCCCAAAACCCGATGGGGACCGACGGATTCGAGTTCATCGAGTACACCGCTCCCAACCCGGAGCTGCTCGGCGAGCTCTTCGAGCAGATGGGGTTCTCCGCCGTCGCGCGCCACCGCTCCAAGGACGTGGTGCTCTACCGGCAGGGGCGCGTCAACTTCATCGTGAACCGCGAGGCCGACAGCTTCGCGCAGTCGTTCGCGCGCGTGCACGGGCCGAGCGTGTGCGCCTTCGCGATGCGCGTGAAGAATGCCGCAAAGGCCTACCAGCGCGCCATCGACCTCGGCGCCAAGCCGCACACCGGGCCCGTGGGGCCGATGGAGCTCAACATCCCCGCGATCCAGGGGATCGGCGGAAGCCTCATCTATCTCATCGACCGGTATCCGGGGAACGGATCCGATCTCTCCATCTACGACGTCGACTTCGTCCCCATCGAGGGGCGCGAGCAGCATCCGAAAGGCGCGGGCCTCGACGAAGTGGACCACCTCACGCACAACGTCTACTCCGGGCGCATGGACACCTGGGCGCAGTTCTACGAGAAGCTCTTCAACTTCCGCGAGATCCGCTACTTCGACATCCAGGGCAAGAAGACCGGCCTCACCTCGCGCGCGTTGACGAGCCCGTGCGGCAAGATCCGCATCCCGATCAACGAGCCTTCCGACAAGGGCTCGCAGATCCAGGAGTACCTCGATGCGTACAAGGGTGAGGGGATCCAGCACATCGCGCTCTCGGCGGACGACATCTTCGCGACGGTGGAGATGCTCCGCGCGAGGGACGTGCGCTTCCTCGACACGCCCGACACCTACTACGAGCGCGTCGACGCGCGCGTGCGCGACCATGGCGAGGACCTGGAGCGCATGAGGAAGAACAAGATCCTCCTCGACGGCGAGGGCGTCGACAAGGAGCACCACGAGGACAAGCTGCTGCAGATCTTCACCGAGACCGTGATTGGCCCGATCTTCTTCGAGATCATCCAGAGGAAGGGCAACGAGGGCTTCGGCGAGGGAAATTTCCGCGCGTTGTTCGAATCGATCGAGGCCGACCAGATCGCTCGCGGGGTCATTTGAGCGCGAAATACCTCTCCGGCTTCGGCTCCCACCACGAGACGCAGGCCCGCGAAGGGGCGCTTCCCTCCGGTCAGAATTCCCCGCAGAAAGCGCCCTTCGGGCTCTACGCCGAGCAGCTCTCCGGCTCGGCCTTCACCGCCCCGCGCACGCACAACCTGCGCTCGTGGCTCTATCGCCTGCGGCCCTCGGCGATGCACTCGGCGTTCCGGCGCATCGGCGAAGGTCAGTGGCGCACGGCGCCCTGCCTCGAGGTGGAGTGCTCGCCCAATCGCCTGCGCTGGATGCCGCAGCCCAATCCTGCGGAGCCCACCGATTTCATCGCCGGCATGGCGAGCTTCGCCACCTGTGGCGACGCGCGCGCACAGCATGGCGCGGGCGTGCATCTCTACGCCGCCAACCGTTCGATGGAAAGCCGCGTGTTCTACGACGCGGACGGAGAGCTGCTCATCGTTCCGCAGGAGGGCAGCCTTGTGCTCTTCACCGAGCTCGGCGTCCTCGAGATCGCTCCCGGCGAGATCGCGGTCGTCCCCCGCGGGATCAAGTTCCGCGTCGAGATCGAGGGCGTGGCTCGCGGCTACGTCTGCGAGAACTACGGCGCGCCTTTCCGCCTGCCCGACCTGGGGCCGATCGGCTCCAACGGCCTCGCCGCGGCGCGGGATTTCCTTGCGCCGGCGGCGGCGTTCGAGGACCGCAGCGCGCCGATGGAGGTCATCGCCAAGCTGGGCGGGCATCTCTGGAGCGCGCGCTTCGAGCATTCGCCGCTCGACGTGGTGGCGTGGCACGGCAACTACTATCCGTACAAGTACGACCTCGCGCGCTTCAACGCGATCGGCAGCGTCTCCTTCGACCACCCCGATCCTTCCATCTTCACGGTCCTCACCTCCGCCTCGGAGACCCCGGGCACGGCGAACGTAGACTTCGTGATCTTCCCGCCGCGCTGGATGGTCGCCGAGGGCACCTTCCGGCCGCCGTACTTCCACCGCAACGTGATGAGCGAGTTCATGGGGCTGGTGAAGGGCGCCTACGACGCCAAGCAGGGCGGCTTCGTGCCGGGCGGCGCGAGCCTGCACAACGCGATGAGCGCCCACGGCCCCGACCGGGCGTCGTACCAGCGCGCGGTGGACGCGAAGCTCGAGCCGCAGTACCTCGGCGACACGCTCGCCTTCATGTTCGAGAGCCGCTATCTCTTCGAGCCGACCGCGCACGCGATGGGCGCCGCCACGCTCGACAAGGATTACGACGCGGCGTGGGCCGGGTTCGAGAAGGCGGCGCCATGAAGCTCGCTTCCCTGAAGGGCCCGACCCGTGACGGCACGCTCATCGTGGTCGACCGCGGGCTCGCCCGTGCCGTGAAAGCGACGGGTGCGGCGCTCACCATGCAGCACGCTCTCGAGAACTGGGATGTGGTCGAGCCGAAGCTGCGCGACATCGCGGCGAGCCTGGAAGCCGGGAGCGAGCGCCACGCGTTCGATTTCCAGGCGGCGCTCGCGGGTCGCGAGGTGGCGGCGCCGCTGCCGCGCGCGTTCGAGTGGCTCGACGGCTCGGCCTATCTCTCGCACGTCGAGCGGGTGCGGCGGGCTCGCAACGACAAGGTGCCGGAGAGTTTCTACAAGGATCCGCTCATGTACCAGGGCGGAGCGGGGGCGATGATGGGCCCGCGCGACCCGATCCGCGTGCTTTCCAACGAGTGGGGCGTGGACCTCGAGGGTGAGGTGGTCGCGATCGTGGGCGACGTCGCCATGGGGGCGAGCCCCAACGACGCGGCCGCCGCGATCCGGCTCCTCTCGCTGGTGAACGACGTGTCGTTCCGCCGGCTCATTCCCGCGGAGCTCGCCAAGGGCTTCGGCTTCGTGAACGGCAAGGGCGCCAACGCGCTCGCGCCCGTCGCGGTCACGCCCGACGAGCTGGGAGCGCTCTGGAGGGACGGGCGCTTGCACCTGCCCCTGGTGTGCGAAGTGAACGGGAGGAAGCTCGGCAGCCCCAACGCAGGCACCGACGCGCAGTTCGGGCTGCACGAGCTGATCGCGCACGCGGCGAAGACGCGCGAGCTCGCCGCGGGCACCATGATCGGCACCGGCACCATCTCCAACCAGGACCTCTCCGTTGGCTACGCGTGCCTCATGGAAGCGCGCCTGGTCGAGCAGGTGGAGAGCGGCGCGGCGAAGACGCCGTTCCTCGACTTCGGGGACTCGGTGAAGATAGAGATGCGCGATTCCGGCGGCGAGAGCATCTTCGGCGCAATCGAGCAGAAGGTGGAGCGCTACACCCCGTGACGGGCGAGACCGGCCACAAGCTGCGCGGCGACTACAGCCGCATGCGCCCCGACTACACGGTCGACCAGGAGTGGAACGTCTATTCGCCCGAGCAGCACGCGCTCTGGCGCCGGCTCTATGCGCGCCAGGTGGCGTTGATCCCCGACTACGCATGCGACGAATTTTCCGCCACGCTGAAGACGCTCAACTTCGGCGACGGCATCCCGCGCTTCGACGCAATCAACGCGAAGCTCGGGCCGGCGAGCGGCTGGCAGCTCGTCGCGGTTCCGGGTCTCGTTCCCGACCTCACCTTCTTCGACCACCTCGCTCACCGGCGCTTCCCCGTGACCGTGTGGCTGCGCGACCCCGCGGAATTCGACTACATCGTCGAGCCCGACATCTTCCACGACTTCTTCGGCCACGTGCCGATGCTCTTCAACCCGGTGTTCGCCGACTACATCCAGGCGTACGGCCGAGGCGGCATCAAGGCGCACGAGCTCGGCGCCATCGAGATGCTCTCGCGCCTCTACTGGTACACGGTGGAGTTCGGCCTGATCGACACCCCGCGCGGGCTGCGCACCTATGGGGCCGGCATCCTCTCCTCAGGCGGCGAGATCTCCTACTGCCTCGAAAGCCGCGAGCCCAACCGCATCGGCTTCGACCTGCTGCGCATCATGCGCACGCTCTACAAGATCGACACCTACCAGGAAACGTACTTCGTGATCCGCGACTTCCGCGAGCTCTTCGACGCGACCGCGCCCGACTTCACGCCCTATTACGCCGCGCTGCGCGGGCAGGAGCCCTACGCGCCCTCCACGGTGCTTGCGAGCGACAAGGTCTACCAGCGCGGAAAACTGGGTTTGCGCTTATCGCCACCCTCCGGCCCTTTGCGGGTGTAAGAGGAGCGGGGTGCCTTACACTGGCCCCCGGTCCGCGAAGAAAGGGCGTGAGCTTGGCGTTAAGGCGGGAGTGGGTGGGCCTCGTGCTCGTGCTGTTGGGCCTCTTGCGCGCGGGCGTGCTGGTGGCGCACGACCCGATCATGGGTTATGGCAACAGTTACGACATGGTCCGCACTACCGCGTGCCTGGGCCTCGCCCCGGACAAGGCCGATCCCGACGCCCCCAGCCCCGACGGCCCGATCCCCATCTACAAAGTGGGCGAGCGGCGCTGGGGCGGTTGCTACCTGAGCACCGAAGTCGCGATCGACGCGGGGGCGATGGCGGTGGCGAGGATGGCGGGGAAGGGTGCCGGCGAGGTGCGCCTCGCGTGGATCGGCTACGCGAAGCTCACCCTGCTCGCTGTCACGGCGCTGCTCATCGCCTTCGCGCTGCACGCCAATCCGCTCGCCGCATTCGTGCATGGACTCGTCGTGCTCCTGGTGGTCGCCGATCCGGTCTCGACCCTCTGGTTCAACACGTTCTACACCGAGTTCGGCGCGATCGCGGCGCTGTATGCGGTGATCGCATCGGCTTGCACGCTCGCGGTCACGTCGCGCGGGAAGTACGCGATGTGGACCGTGCTGGCTGCCGGCGTGGCCGCGCTCGCGTTCTCCCGCGAGCAGTACGCTCTCCTGGGGCCGCTCATGGTGCTCGCGTCGTGGCCGTGGCTGTGGCGCCGCTCCGCAGAGATGACGGTGGCAACCTTCATCGCGGCGCTCGCCTGCGCGTTGGTGTCGTTCACCGTGGTGCCGCGCCCCGGCGTGGTGACGCACGTGAACCGGGCCGATACCTACATGGGCGTGCTGCTTCCGGCGTCGACGCAACCGAAGCGTGCGCTGCAGGTGCTGGGCCTGCCCGCGCGCTGCGAAACGCTGATCGGGGCGACCTGGTACCTGCAGCGCGGCGAGAGCCTGCGCGATTCGTGTCCCGAAGTCTTCCTGGTGCCAAGCTATGCATTCCTGCGCTTCGTGACCGAGGAGCCCGAGGCGCTCGTGCGCTCGGTCGCGCGCGTGCTGCCCGCCATGTACGGCCTTTCGCCCGGCTACCTCGGCACGAGCCACGGGGCCAAGCTCGCGGGCGTGGGCGTGCTTCCCGTGTGGTCGTTCTCGCCGCTCTTCGCGCTTTCCGTCGGGATGCCGATGGCGGCATTCATCTCGCTCGTGGTGGTGGCGATGCTCGCCGCGCTTCTCGCGTTCCTCGCGGCGATCGCGTGGGCGCGCCCGGCGGACGACCGGCCGCACGCCGCGCTTCTCCTCGGCATGCTGCTGGGCGGCTCGGTGATCTATGGTTTCGCGACCGCAGTCTTCGGCGACGGGTTGAGCGAGGCAGCGCGCCATTTCATCCCCGGGGCGCTCGCCATGTACGTGCTCCTCATCGCGGCGCTTGCCGCCATTCCCGCGCTCGCCGCGCATTGGTGGGAGGCGCCGAAGGCGCACGCCTTCGAGATCGCCGCGGGCTTCGCCGCGGTGCCGGTGGTCCTCCTCGCGTGCGTGATGGCTTGGCGCTGGGCGCAGCCGCTGCCGCTGGCGATCGGCGTGCTCGACCTGCCACGCGATCGGCAAGGCACGCTCCCCGCCCTTCAGATACGCGGCTGGGCGCTCGATCCCTTCGGCGTCGACAGCGTTCAGGTGGAACTCGGAGCGCTGCGGCGCGAAGCGCGCATCGGCGGCGAGAGCCTCGCCCTGCGGTCGATATACCCCGGCTATCCCGACGGCGCCCGCGGGGGCTTCGCGCTCGACCTCGGGGAGGAGGACCTTCGCAAGGCCGGCGCCCCGGAGGCGCTGCCGATGCGCATCACGGTGAGGAGCCGAGCGGGCGGCGTGACCGAGATCGACCGGCGGCGGCTGGAGTTCCCGAAGTGATTGAAGCACCCGACGGCGCCGCCGACGCGCGGCGCTGGAAGCACGCGGCCTTCGCGCTCGCGATCCTCGCCGCGGCCTGGTCGGCGTGGGCGTTCGCGCCGATCCTGCGCGGCTATTTCCTCTCCGACGACTTCGTGCCCCTGGTCCTGTTCCGCAAGTGGCAGGACGAGGGGCGCCTTGCCGAAGCGCTCGCCGCCAAGTTCGTCTCGAGCCTCGACGCCGGCGACAGCCACTTCTACCGGCCGCTCTCCTATCTCAGCTTCGCGATCAACTACCTCGCGAGCGGCGTGGAGGCGGGCCCGTGGATGGCGACCAACGTCGCGCTGCACGTCCTGAACGCGATCATGGCGGGCGCGATCGGCATGCAGGCCGCCGCCGAGAAGCCCGACGCGCGCGCTCTCGCCGCCGGCATCGTCGGAGCCGCGCTCTTCCTCTTCTTTCCGCCGGGCGTGGAAGTGCTCGCGTGGATCTCGGGGCGCTTCGACATCACGGCGACCTTCTTCACGCTCCTCGCTTGCCTCGCCTTCCTGCGCAGCCGGCGCTTCGGCGACTGGGCATCGATCGCCTCGCTCGCCGCGGCGCAGGCGGCGTTCCTGTGCAAGGAGTCCGCGGCGATCGTGCCGATCGCGATCGTGATCCTCGCGCGCCTGCGTCCCGACGCGCTCGAGGCGCCGACGCGGGCGCGCCGCTGGATCGCAGCCCTGCGCCACGCGGCGCCATGGCTGGCACTCGCCGCGTTCTACCTCGTGTCGCGCTACCTCATGTTCGGGTCTTTCACGCGCGTCTACGCGAATACCCAACCGCTTTCGGCGCTCTTCTCGGGCGCCTATCTCGGCGAGGTGGCCAACGCGCTCCCCCCGTGGCTCTCGGCGCAGTTCCGCCCGCATTACCGCTATCCGTTCCTGGTGGCGCTCACCGTGCTGCAGCTCGCGATCATCGTGTTCGCGCGCCCGCGTGAGCGCCGCGCGCGCGAGGCGCTATTCGCGTCGGGCGCGCTGCTGGCGCTCACGCTGGTCCTCCTCGCGCCCCACGTCGGCAAGCTTCCCGAGGAGGGGCTCGGCGGGCGCCTTCTCTACCAGAGCGCGGTGTTCTACGCGGTGCTGGCCGCGGTGGCGCTGCGCCACTCGCGGCTCGCCTACCTCCTCTGGGGCGTCACGCTCGCGGCGCTGCTGCTGCACGCGGCATTCCAGCACCACGCTATCGCGCGCTGGAGCGTGGCCTACGCCGAGATGCGCGAGCTGGTGGCAGAAGTGGAGCGGCTCGACCGGCGGCTGGCACCCGGCGAGTACGCGCTCGTGCTGGTGCCGGGCGACATCGACGACATTCCGTTCGCACGCAACGCCCAAGGCGGGCTCATGTTGCCGCCGGTGTTTTCGCGATCGATGAGCGCGCGCCTGCTGGTCCAGCAATACGACGAGGTGCCGCTCCTGCCGGGAAAGATCGAGACCGGGGTGGTCTCGACGCTGAAGGTGCGCTCGGTGTTCGACTATCTTGGGGGCAAGCGCATCGTCACCACGCCGCCCGAGTATCCGAGCGACGTGCTGTGCTTCGCGAGCGACCGCCATCGCCTCGTGCCGCTCGCGGTGGCGCCTGCGGCCACGCCGCAAGCGTGGGCGGGCGCGGTGCAAGCGGCGCTGGACGCCTCGCCGTGCGTGACGCGAATGCCGCACACGCGCTAGATCTTCAGCCTCACGAAGACGCGCTCGGGCAGGTGGCACAGGATGGACATGATCGGCCGCCAGAACCACGGCAGGTACGCTTCCGGCGATCCGCGCTCCATCGCCTTCACGATTCCCGCGGCGACCCGGTCCGGCGAGGCCCAGAGGAGTCCCTTCGGGTAGCTCGCCGTCATCGGTGTATCGACGAATCCCGGCTTGAGGGTGACCACCTTCACGCCCTTCGCGTGGAGGCGCCCGCGCAGCCCCTGCAGGAATGTCGCGAGCGCGCCCTTTGCGGTGCCGTAGACATAATTGGTCTTGCGGCCGCGGTCGCCGGCGACCGAGCCGATGACGGCGATGGTTCCCGCGCCGCGCGATTGCATGCGGTTGGCGAGCTCGGCGGCGAGGGAGGCGGGGGCGATGAAGTTGGTGCGCCACTCGGCGGCGGTTCGCTCGAAGTCGGCTTCGCACGCGGCCTGGTCGGAAAGCGTTCCCTGCGCGATGAGCGCGGCGTCGAGCGTCCCGAGGGCGCCTTCCGCCTCGTCGATGAGGGCGCGATGGCGCGTGAGGTCGTCCAGGTCGGCGATCGTCGTGGTCACGGCGGCGGCGCCGCGCGCGGCGAGATCGGCGCGCACCGCCTCGAGCTTGGCGGGATCGCGGCCGACCAGGTGCAGGCGCGCGCCGCGCGCCGCGAGGCGCCGCGCGACCGCTTGCGCGATCGCCGAGGTGGCGCCGAACACCACGACGCGATCGAGGCTCATCGCATCACCCGCCGCCAGAGGCTCGACGAGAACGCGGGATCGACGTGGCCCTCGAATTCGCGCAGGTTCGGGAACGAGGCGCGAAAGGTCTCGGGCGACATGCGTGCGTCCTTCGCCGGATAGATCGCGCCCCCCGCGTCGCGCACCATGGCGTCGAGCCGATCGAGGAGATCGAGCGTCGCGGCGCCGCGCATCGGCAGGTCGAGCGCGAGAGTCACCCCGGGCCGGGCGAACGACATCAGCCCCGCGGGCGGCGCGTCGCCGAACACCTTGAGCACGGTGAGGAACGACGCCTCACCCGATTGCGCGACCGCGGTGAGCATCTGCGCCACCTTCGCCGCCGCATCCGCGCGCGGCACGACGCTCTGGTGCTGCAGGAAGCCCGCCTCCCCGTACAGGCGGTTCCAGCGGCCGATGGCGTCGAGGGGGAAGAGGTACTTGCCGTAGGGCTCGCGCGAGCGCTTCCAGTGCGAAGGCGCGCGTGCCCGGTACATCGCGTTGAAGATGCCCACGCTGTGGCGGTTCAGCGCCGACCCGGGAAAATCGAACGGCAGCGATATCCGCTGCCTCGGCCCGCCACCCGCGGCGACCCCACCCGCGCTCGCGTGGTTGGCGCGCATGAAGGTCCCGCGGCCGATCGCGCTGCCTTTTGCGAGCGCGTCGACCCACGCGACGCTGTACTCGGAAAGTGGTGTCAGGT
>JBDTXQ010000054.1:0-10395 GCA_040006115.1 Usitatibacter sp. | reverse complement strand
GCGTGAAGATGCGGTCGATCGGCCCAAGCGTCGCCGACTTCGCCGGCACGAAGCTGCCGCAATAGGCGAGGAGCGCGATCTGCGCGACCTGGCGCATGTAGGTCGACTTGCCGCCCATGTTGGGCCCGGTGATGAGGAGGAGCTGGCGCGAGCGCGTTAGGCTGGCGTCGTTCGGGATGAAATCCCCGACCTGGCTCTCGACCACCAGGTGGCGCCCCTCGTGGATGTCGATGCAGTCGTCGCTCGTGAAGACGGGCTGCGCGAGGCCGAGCATCTCGGCACTCGCGGCGAGCGCGCCCAGCGCGTCCAGCTCCGCGGCGGCGCCCGCGATCTCTTGCAGGCGCGCGATGTGCGCGTTCAGCTCGTCGATGAGCGCCTCGTAGAGGGACTTCTCGCGCGCGAGCGCACGCTCGCCGGCCGCGAGGGCCTTGTCCTCGAACGCCTTCAGCTCCGGAGTGATGAAGCGCTCGGCGTTCTTCATGGTCTGGCGGCGTTTGTACTCGACCGGCACCTTGTCGAGCTGGCCCTGCGTCACCTCGATGAAGAAGCCGTGAACGCGGTTGAACTCGACCCGCAGGTTGGCGATGCCGGTGCGCGCCCGTTCGCGCTTCTCCATGTCGAGGAGAAAGGCGCCGCAGTCGTTCTGGATCGCGCGCAGCTCGTCCAGCTCGGCGTCGTGGCCGTCGCGGATCACGCCGCCCTCGCGCAGCACCGCAGCGGGCTCGTCCTTCAACGCGCCGGCGAGCGCGGCATGGATCGCCTCGGCGGGGCGCAGAGCCGCCGAGGCTGCTTCGAGCCCCGCCTGCGCGCTCTCGTCGAGCGCGGCGTGCAGCGCGGGCAATGTCGCGAGCGTGTCGCGCAGGCCGGCGAGGTCGCGTGGGCGTGCCGTGCGCAGCGCCACCCGCGCTGTGATGCGTTCCACGTCGGACCAGGGCGCGAAGAGCTCGGCCACGCGCGGATAGCGCAGCGGCGACGCCGGGTTCTCGAGCGCGGCGATCGCGGCGTGGCGCCGCGAGAGCAGTGCGGTATCGCGTAGCGGATGATTCAGCCAGTGGCGCAGGCGGCGGCTTCCCATCGACGTCGAGCACCGGTCGAGGAGCGAGAAGAGAGTCGGTGACTCCGCGCCACCCAGCGTCTCGGTGACCTCGAGGTTGCGCCGCGTCATCGCGTCCATCGTCACGAACTCGCTCGCGCGCTCCACGCGCAGGCCCGTCACGTGGGGCAACGCCGATTGCTGCGTGAGCCGGCAATACGCGATGAGAGCGCCGGCCGCGGCCACACCCGCGTCCATCCCCTCGACACCGTAGCCGGAAAGGTCGGCGGTCCCGAACTGGCGCGCGAGCTCGCGGCTCGCGACGCCCGCGTCGAACTGCCACGGGTCGAGGCGCTTCATGGCGGGCGCGGGAGAGAGCGAGACCTCGAGTTCGTGGACCGCGAGGATCTCCGCGGGCGCGAGGCGCTCGAGCTCGGCGTCGAGGCGATCGCGCGCAACCTCGGTCATCGCGAGGCTGCCGCTCGCGAGCGAGATCCACGCGATGCCTGCGGTGGCGCCGGCGACATGCACCGCGGCGAGCAGGCTCTCGCGCGAGGCGACGAGAAGCGCGGAGTCGGTGATGGTGCCGGGCGTGACGATGCGCATGACCCTGCGCTCAACAGGTCCCTTGGAGGTCGCGGGATCGCCCACTTGCTCGCAGATCGCCGCCGACTCGCCCGCCTTCACCAGCTTGGCGAGGTAGGGCTCGAGCGCGTGGTAGGGCACGCCCGCCATGCGGATCGGCTGTCCGCCCGATTGACCGCGAGCGGTGAGCGTGATGTCGAGGAGCTTCGCCGCGCGCTTCGCGTCGTCGTGGAAGAGCTCGTAGAAATCGCCCATGCGGTAGAAGAGCAGCATGTCGGGGTACTCCGCCTTGAGGGCGAGGTACTGCTGCATCATCGGGGTCTGGGTGGGCGCGGGCGCTTCGAGCTTCATCGAGCGCTATTGTAATCGGGGCATTGTGAACGCCCGGCGCGCGGCGGCGAGCGGAATCGCCGCGGAAATTCCGCCGCCCACCAGCACCCAGAGTGCCGTGCGAATGCCCGCCGCTTCCGCGAGCAGCGCGCCGAGCAGCATGCCGAACGGGGCGAGGACGCTCGCCGCGGTCTTCCACACGGCGGCAGTGCGGCCGAGGGCTTCCGCGGCGACCGCTTGCTGGCGCAGGCTCGTTTCGGTGATGACGTAGATGGTGAGCAGGCCATCGCCGAGGAGCTGGCTTGCCACCAGGAACGCGGTACCCGTCACCGGGTCCGCCGGCGCGAGCGGAATGAACACCTGCGAAGCGCCACCGGCGATGAGGGCCGTCATAGTGACGCGCCCGGAGCCGAACCTGCTCACCAACGCCGGCGTCGCCGCGGCACCCGCGAGCGCGCCGATTCCACCGCACCCGATCACCATGCCGAGGACGCCCGGGCTCATCTTCAGCGTCTCGAGTGCGAATAGCGTGTAGAGCGGAGCCATGAAGCTCATGAAGAAGGTCAACAGCATGGTGCTCACGAAGAGCGCCCGCAGCAGCGGATGACGCCACACCAGCGCCAGGCCGCCGCGCGCTTCGCGAAGCAGCGACGATCCCGATGCATGGCGGATCGCGTCAGCTTCACGCGAGGGCTCCACCGCCCGGATGCGGCCGATCACGAGCGCCGATACCACGAACGAGGCTGCGTCGATGGCGAGCGCGAAGGGCGCGGTGAGCCACTGCACGAGGGCCCCGCCCAGTGCCGGGCCCGAGATCTCAGCAAGCGCGTCGACCGTCTCGAGCCGGCTGTTCGCCTCCACCAGGCGTCCTGCCGGAACGATCGACGGCAGGTACGCATGATCGGCGATCTCGAAGAGCACCGTCGCCATGCAGGCGAGCGCCGCGACCAGGCCGAGCTGCGCCAAGGACAGCGTTCCCCACAAGGCGGCCGCCGGGATGCTTGCGATCAGCAGCGCGCGCGCCCAATCGGCGCCGATCATGACGGCGCGCCGCGAGCGGCGATCGATCCACGCGCCCGCCCACCACGCGACGAGCGCACCGGGCAGCACGCCCAGGACGCTCAGCCAACCCAGTTGCAGGGGCGTCGCGCCCAGCAGCAGGATCGCGGCCATCGGCAGCGCCGTGCGCGTGACGCGCGAGCCGACCGCGGAGACACCGACGGCACAGAGCAGAATCCGGAAGTCGCGCTGCGGCGACGGGTTAATGCAGCTTCACCTTCGGCTGCGTCTGCCGGCGCAGGATCTGCGCGGCGGTGTCGAGGGCCATGCGCCAGAAGCCGTGGAGCGCCCAGATGTGCTGGCGGTAGAGCGAGACGTAGAAGAACTTGGCGAGCCATCCCTCGACGCGGAATTTCTCGCTCGAGATGAATCCCATCAGCTGCCCCACGGTGTCGTAGTGGCCGAGCGAGACGAGCGAGCCGAAGTCGCGGTACTTGAAAGGCCGCGGCGCCGCGCCCGCGAGCCGGCCGGTGAACGTCGCGACGAGATGGCTCGATTCCTGGTGGGCGGTCTGCGCGCGCGGCGGCAGGAACTTGCCGTCTCCCCAGGGGCACGCCGCGCAATCGCCGAACGCGAACACGTTCGCATCGCGCGTGGTCTCGAGCGTGGGCTTCACTACCAGCTGGTTGATGCGATTGGATTCGAGGCCGTCGAGGTCCTTCAGCACCTCGTTGCAGCGGATGCCGGCGGCCCACACCGTGAAGTCACCGCGCACCGCGCGGCCGTTGGCGGTCTTCACCTCGCCCCGGGTGACTTCGACCACCTTCTCGCCGGTGAGCACGTCCACCTCCAGATCTTTCAGCACCTTCATCGTGCCTTCGGCGATGTGGTCGGGAAGTCCCGGCAGGATGCGCGGCCCGGCCTCCACGACGGAGATGTGGATCTGTCGCGCCGGGTCGAAATTCTCGAGCCCGTAGGCGGCAAGCACGCGAATCGTGTTGTGCAGCTCCGCGGCGAGCTCCACGCCGGTGGCGCCCGCCCCGACGATCGCGATGTCGAGCACCTTGCCGTCGTTGGCGTAGTTCGCGCGGAAGCACGCGTTCACCAGCCGGCGGTGGAAGAGGTGCGCCTGCCACGCGTTGTCGATGGTGAAGGCGTGCTCGCGCACTCCCGGCGTGCCGAAGTCGTTGGACTCGCTGCCGATCGCGATGGCGAGCGTGTCGTAGGCGATGCGCCGTTGCGGCAGGATCTCCTCGCCCTCGTCGTCCTTCACCGCGGCGACCACGAGCTCGCGCGCGGCGCGGTCGAGGCCGGCGAGCGCCCCCAGCGCGAAGGTGAAGCGGTGCCAGCGCGCCTGCGCCAGGTAGTCGAGCTGGTGATGGTGGATGTCCATGCTGCCGGCGGCAACCTCGTGCAGGAGCGGCTTCCAGAGGTGCGTGCGGCTGCGATCGACGAGGGTCACGTGCGCGCGCCCGGGACGTCCGAGCTCGTCGCCCAGCCGCGTCGCGAGCTCGAGGCCGCCGGCGCCGCCGCCGACGATCACGATGCGGTGCAGGCTGCCGGCCGCAGGCGCGCTACTCATCCTTCCTCAACTCCTTGCCGCCCAGGAAGAGCGCGGACCAGAGCTTCGCCCATTTGTCCCATGCGTCGAGAGTGAGGGCGGGATCGACGAGATCGTACTTGAACTTGTTGAGCGGGCTGTCCACCGCGCGGCTCGAGGGAACGCGGTTGCGCGACTTGATGATCTCCTGCCCCTCGCGCGAAAGGATGAAGCTCGCGAGGAGGAGGGCGGCGTTCGGGTGCGGCGCGCGCCGCGCGGTCCCCACGGAGCTCGGCTGGCCGAACGCGGGCTGCAGCGGCTTCCATTCGATCGGCGCGCCCTTGTCCTTCAGCCGCGCGATTCCCTGGACGTGCGCGTCGATCGCCATGTCGATCTCGCCCGCGGCGACCAGCTCGGCCATCAAGGTGTGGCCGCTGCGCAGCGACGGCTTCATCGACGCAAGCTTGCGGAAGAACGCGACGCCCTTCGACTCCCCCATGGCGCTGGCGACGGCGGCGAACCAGGCGACATCGGCCGCCTCCACGGCGAAGCGGCCCGTCCATTTCGGATCGAGGAGGTCCTCGTAGGAAGCGGGCACGTCGGAAGGGCGCACGCGCTGCGTGTTGTACGCGAGCACGTAGAGCGTGAGGCGGGTCGGCGCGTATTCCTTGTGGGCGGGAACGATCTCGGGGGGAATGTCGGCGAACGACGCGGGCGGGAGCGCCACGAGCTGCTTCTCGCGGTGCAGGATCTCCATCTGCGCGCCGTCGGTCTCCACCACGTCAACGTCGAAACGCCCGCCGCGCGCCTCGGTGATCGCGCGCTGCGCCACCTTCTCGCCGCTTGCGCGCCACAGGTTCACCTTGATGCCGTACTTCTTCTCGAAGGCTTCCGTGAGCGGGCGCGAGTCGACCACTTGCATCGAGGTATAGAGCGTGACCGCGCCTTCCTTCTTCGCGCGCTCGACCTGCGCGGGATCGACCTGGGCTGCCGCGCCGGTGGCGACGAGAGCGAGGCACGCCGCGGCTCGCGCGAGGCCCATCAGGCCTTCTGCTTGAGAATCTGCAGCAGCGCCCCGAAGATCTTGCCGTTGGAGGCCACTACGCGGCCGGTGTCGAGGAATTTGTCGTTGCCGTCGAGGTCGCCGATGAGCCCGCCCGCCTCGCGCACGAGGAGCGCGCCCGCCGCCATGTCCCACGGCGAGAGGCCGATCTCCCAGAAGCCGTCCATGCGGCCAGCGGCGACCCACGCGAGGTCGAGCGCCGCGGCTCCGGGACGGCGCACGCCCGCGCAATTCAGCGTCACGTTCCTGAACATGCGCAGGTAATCGTCGAGATGGCCCACCTCGCGGAAGGGAAACCCGGTTCCCATGAGCGCGTCCTCGACCTTGTCGACCTTGCTCACGCGGATGCGCCGGTCGTTCAGGTAGGCACCCACGCCCTTCGAGGCGGTGAAGAGCTCGTTCCGGTTGGGATCGAATACCACGGCCTGGGTGGGGACGCCCTTGTGCAGGAGCCCGATCGATACGCAGTACTGAGGGAAACCGTGCAGGAAGTTCGTGGTGCCGTCGAGGGGATCGATCACCCAGACGTATTCGGCGTCCTCATCCTTCCCGCCGCTTTCCTCGGCGAGGATGCCGTGCGCGGGATACGCCTCGCGCAGCACGCCGATGATCGCATCCTCGGCGGCGTGGTCCACCTCGGAGACGAAGTCGTTCTTGCGCTTGGTCCGGATCGTGAGGCGCTCGATGTCGGAGGAGGCGCGGGTGATGATGCTGCCGGCCTTGCGCGCGGCCTTCACGGCCGTGTTGAGCATGGGATGCATGGAGCGGGATTTTACCCGCGATCGGCCTTCCGCTCGGGCACAATCGCTGCGATGGATAGCGACCTCCTGCGCGAGCGCTTCGCCGTGGTGCTGGCGCGGCCGAGCCACCCCGGCAACATCGGCGCCGCGGCGCGCGCCCTGAAGACCATGGGATTCGCCGACCTGCTGCTGGTCGAGCCGCGCCACTTCCCCGATCCCGACGCGACCGCGATGGCGGCGGGAGCCGCCGATGTCCTCGAGCACGCGCGCGTCTACACGGCGCTCGATGCGGCACTTGCGGACCGCGTGCTCGCGGTGGGCTTCAGCGCCCGCGGGCGCGATCTCTCCCATGGCACCCAGGCGCTGCGCGATGCCGCGCCCGCCATCCTCGAGGCCGCGGCGCGCGGCCCCGTGGCGCTCGTCTTCGGCAACGAGACCTCGGGGCTGTCCAATGAGGAGCTTTCGCGCTGCCAGCGGCTGGTATCGGTCCCCGCCAATCCCGCGTACTCGTCGCTCAACCTCGCCGCCGCGGTGCAGGTCGCCTGCTACGAGATAGCCGTCTGCGCGGCCGCGTTCGAGCCGTCGGCATCGAAGGCGGGCGAGCCCGCGACGCGCGAGGACGCCGAGGGCTTCTTCGCGCAGCTCGAGGCGACGGCGCTGGGCTCGGGCTTCGTCGACCCGGCCAACCCCGGCCGCTTCATGGAGCGCATGCGGCGGCTCTTCGCGCGTGGTGGCCTCGAGCGCGAGGAGGTGAAGCTGCTGCGCGGCCTGATGAACGTCTGCGCGACCAGGCGGCCGAAGTGACGGCTCAAGCGCGCGCCTTGGCGGCGCCGCTCGAGGTGACGGCGAGGCCGACCACTGCCATGGCGGCCACGATCGCGGCGCCGGTGGCGAAGGCCGAGCGCAGGCCGGTCGTCTCGACAAGCAGGCCGCCCAGCGCCATGCCCGCGCCCAGCCCGCTTACGATGAAGGTCGAAGACCAGGTGAACGCCTCTGTCGCATCGCGCGCCGGCGCGAGCCGCGAGATGAGCACCGACTGCGCGGCGATCGAGGGGGCGATGAGCGCGCCCGCGAAGAAGGCGACAATGGCGAAGCCGACGGTGCTCGAGACCATCGTGTGCAGGAACACCGGGATCGCCATGAGGCCGAGCACACACGCGAACTGACGCTCCACGGGCGCTCGCAAGTGCAGCCCGCCGAAGATCGCGCCGCCGAGCGCGCTGCCGAGCGAATTGATGGAAAGCAGCACGCCGCCGAGCGCGGGCGCGGCGAGCGCCGTCGCGTAGGCCGGATATCCGACCTCGAGCAGCCCGAAGCACGTGGTCATGCCGAAGGAGGCCATGAACACGAGCCACAGGCGCGGTTCCGTGAGCGGGCCGAACATGTGCCGCTCGACCTCCTCGCGTTTCGCGAAGTAGCGCAGCGTCGGGCCCGCGAGGAAGACGATCCATGCGCCGACCACCACGACGATCGCGAATCCGAACGCGGCCGTGGCGCTCGCGCGGGCGAGGATGAAGGCGGCGATCGCGGGGCCGAGCGTGAAGTTGATCTCGATCATCACGGCGTCGAGCGAGAAGGCGGTGCGCCGGTCGTCCTCGCGCTCGAAGCGATGGCGCCACGCGGTTCGCGTAAGCGTTGTGATCGGCGTGGCGAAGGCGCCCGCTAGCGCGGCGCAGGCGGCGACCGCCGCGAACGGCATGCCGGAGCGAGCGCTGAGGAGCACGCCGAGGAGCGCGAGGGGAGCGACAGTCCCCGTCACCAGGAGCGGAACGCGCGGCCCATGGCGGTCGATGATGCGGCCCACGATCGGGGCGACCACGGCCATGGCGACGAAGTTGATGCCCACCGCCGAGCCAGCCAGCGTGAAATTGCCGAGCGCCTCGCGCAGGAACATGAGCATCGCGAAGCCCACCATTCCCACCGGCATCCGGGTGAACAGCGCGACCAGGAGCAGCCGGGCCACGTCGGGCTGGCGGACGAATTCGACGTAGCGTTGGAAGAAGCTTTTCACCGGCGCGCGAGGGGATCACCCGGGCGGGTGAATAGTTGATAATTTTACTCGGGAATAATAGACTTCGTCCATCCAGACAACGCCTTGTGGAAGAGCTCGCCGCCATGTTCCGCCGCATCCGCGAAGACATTGAATGCGTGTTCGAGCGCGACCCCGCCGCGCGCTCGGTGTGGGAGGTGCTCACCTGCTATCCGGGCTTCCACGCGCTGCAGCTGCATCGCGTCTCGCACGCGCTATGGCGCGCGGGGCTGCGCTGGTTCGCGCGCTTCACGTCGCATATCGCCCGGTTCCTCACCGGCGTCGAGATCCATCCCGGAGCGACCATCGGACGGCGCGTGTTCATCGACCACGGCATGGGCGTGGTGATCGGCGAGACCGCGGAGATCGGCGATGAATGCACGCTCTATCACGGGGTCACCTTGGGCGGCGTTTCCTGGAACAAGGGCAAGCGCCATCCCACGCTTGGCAAGGGCGTCGTGGTCGGCGCGGGCGCCAAGATCCTCGGCCCGTTCGTGGTGGGTGAGGGCGCCAAGGTCGGCTCGAACTCGGTGGTGGTGAAGGCAGTCCCCGCCGGCGCGACGGTGGTCGGCATTCCCGCCCGCGTCGTCGAGGCCGGGCCCGCGCAATCGGCCGCCGGACGCATGGCCTTCGACGCCTACGCGCTGGGCGCCGACCTCGACGACCCGCTGAACAAGGTGTTGGTAACGCTGGGAACACGCACCGAGGACATGGACGGACGCCTCGCCCAGATCCTAGCCCGGCTCGAAGAGCTCGAAAAAGAGGCGAATGGCCCCGATCTTCGGCGAAAAATAGGTTGAATTATAGTTGACTGAATTTGTCGGAATTAATATACTTGAGTGAATCGCTCGGGATTGATCGAGCGGGCAAAGAGGACATCCCCAAATGAGACTGACCACCAAAGGACGCTTTGCCGTGACGGCGATGCTCGATCTGGCGCTGCACGGCGATTCAGGTCCGGTCACGCTCGCGGGCATCAGCGAGCGGCAGCGGATTTCCCTTTCATACCTCGAGCAACTCTTCGGCAAGCTGCGTCGCCGCGAGCTGGTCGAGAGCGTGCGCGGCCCCGGCGGCGGCTACCACCTGGCCCGCGCCGCGTCGAAAGTCACGGTCGCGGACATCATCCGCGCCGTCGAGGAGCCCCTCGACTCGACCCAATGCGGAGGCCGCGAGAACTGCCATGACAGCCATCGCTGCATGACCCACGACTTGTGGGAGGACCTGAACACCACCGTCTACGGATTTCTAGAGGGCGTCACGCTGTCGCGGCTGGTCGAGCGGCAGCGCACCAAGCCCGTGTCCCTGGTGCGCGGGGCCGTCCGCACGCGCGAACCCCATCTCGTCTCGCCCTGAAGCTCATGAGCCCTGCCGCCCGCACCAAGCCGATCTACCTCGACTACTCCGCGACCACGCCGGTCGATCCGCGCGTCGCGCAGAAGATGATCCCGTGGCTCACCGAGCAATTCGGCAACCCCGCCTCGCGCAGCCACGGCTACGGGTGGGAGGCCGAGGAGGCCGTCGAGCAAGCACGCGTCGAGGTGGCGAAGCTCGTGAACTGCGACGCGAAGGAGATCGTCTGGACTTCCGGAGCCACGGAATCCGACAACCTCGCGATCAAGGGCGCGGCGCACTTCTACAAGACCAAGGGCAAGCACCTCATCACCATGAAGACCGAGCACAAGGCCGTGCTCGACACCCTGCGCGAGCTCGAGCGCGAGGGCTTCGAGGTGACGTACCTCGATCCCGAGCCCGACGGCCTCCTCGACCTCCGGAAATTCGAGGCGGCGATCCGCCCCGACACCATCGTGGCCTCGATCATGATGGTGAATAACGAGATCGGCGTGATCCAGCCGATCGCCGCGATCGGCGAGATCACGCGCGCGAAGGGCATCATCTTCCACGTCGACGCGGCGCAGGCCACGGGCAAGGTCGCGATCGACCTGGAGAAGCTCAAGGTCGACCTCATGAGCTTCTCGGCGCACAAGACCTACGGGCCCAAGGGCATCGGCGCGCTTTACGTGCGCAGGAAGCCGCGCGTGCGGCTGGAGGCGCAGATGCACGGCGGCGGGCACGAGA
>JBDTXQ010000053.1:0-10443 GCA_040006115.1 Usitatibacter sp. | reverse complement strand
ACGCCGGTGCGGATCGTGAGGATGCAGCGGATCACCTGCGCGATGCCCTGGATGAAGAGCATGATCCCGGCCACGGGAATGAGCGCCTTCAGTTGCCAGATGGGAACGCCCACGGGGCTGTTCACGCTGACCTCCTTGTAGCCGTAGGAATCGTGCGCGTAGCCGAAGCCGGCGATGATGAGCGCGGTCACGCCGGGATAGAAGAAGATGAAGTAGAGGACGAGCTCGATGGTCGCCTGCACGCGCGGGCGCAACAGCCGGAAGATCACGTCGCCGCGCACGTGCGCGTCGCGGGAGAGGGCGTACGCGCCCGACATGATGAAGAGCGCCCCGTAGAGGATATAGCTCATATCGAAGGCCCAGCTGGTGGGGTCCTTCAGCACGTAGCGCACGAACACCTCGTAGGACGTGCCGAGCGTGAGGACGAGGATGCACCACGCGAAAGTCTGCCCGACCGTCATGCTGAAGCGGTCGATGAGGAGGAGGAAGCGGTTCAACATGGGGCGTTCACCCTGGCTTTCGATTCAAGCCGCAAAAAAGGCGGCGCATTCCTGCGCCGCCCATGTTCCACTGAAACGCCCCGAGCCGGGGCGGCGCGATCAGAAGCCGAGCTTGCCGTAGAGGTGCTCGTAGGCCTGCTGGTAATCGGCGTTGTTGAAGAAGTGATAGTAGCCCACCCGCTTCGCCCATTCCTTCTGCGATTCCCAGACCTTCTTGAAGACCGGATCCTCTTCGGAGAGCTTCTTCACCAGGGTGTCCCAGGACTTCAGCTGCGCGGTGAAGATATCCTTCGGCGTGCGGATCACGTTCACCTTTTCCTTGCTCTTCAGCTCCTGGAGGTCGATCGAATACTGGTCCATGGCGAGCGCGAAGTTCGCGGTGGAGGCGGCCTCGGTGCCGTACTTGAGGATCGCCTGCAGATCTTTCGGCAGCGACTCGTACTTCTTCTTGTTGAAATCGATCTCGAAGAACTCCATCGCCTGGTGATAGCTGCCCATGTAGTAGTACTTGGCGACGTCCTGCGCGCCGAAGCGCCGGTCGGAGGTCGGGTTGTTGTACTCGAACGCGTCGATCACGCCGCGCTCCATCGCCGGCACGATCTCGCCGCCGGGGAGTTGCGTCACCTTCATGCCCATGTCCTGCATGAGGTCCGCGGCGAGGCCCACGGTGCGGTACTTGAAGCCCTTCAGGTCGGCCGCGCCCTTGATGGGCTTCTTGAACCAGCCGAGCGGCTGCGTGGGCATCGGCATCGCGAAGAAGCCGATCACGTTGAGGCCGAGCTTCGCCACCAGCTCCTCGAACATCGGCTGGCCCTTCCGGTGGATCCAGGCGAGCATCTGGTTCGCGTCGCAGCCGTTGATCGGGCCGGAGCCGAAGAGCGAGGCGACCTTGCTCTTGCCGTACCAGTACACCGCCACCTGGTGGCAGCAGTCGATCACGCCCTTGCTCGTAGCGTCCATCACCTCGAACGGCTTCACCACCGAGCCGGCGACGAGGTAGTCGATGCGCAGCCGCCCGCCGGCCATCTCGTTCACGCGGGTCACGTACTGCTCGGCCATCTCGTTGAAGATGTCTTTGGCGCCCCAGGCGCCTTGCATCTTCAGCACGATCGGCGATTGCGCTACGGAAATCATCGGGAAGGCCATCGTGGCCGCGCCGGTGGCGGCCGCCGCGCCGGTGAGGAACTTGCGTCGCGAAACCACGGCTTCTTTCGCCACGGGTGCGGCCTTGGCTTCGGTCGTTTCGGGAACGACCGCATCTAGGATGGTCATCGGTATCTCCTCGTTTGGTTGTGATCGCCTGCTGCCCGAGCCCGAGATGCCGGCTGGAAGCAAGCCACCTGTTGGGGCGTCTGCAACCTATTTATCCTTCGATCCTAATCTGCGCCTCCTTCGAAGGCAAGCAAAGTCACGGGATATCACCCCTTATTACCTCCATCGTCCTATTACCTCCATCGTCCCGATGGATGCGACGAATCACCCCCGGGGCAGCGCCGCCTGCGAGGCCGAGGGAGCGTGCTCCTTCGTCTGCTGCGCGTGGGGCGCCCAGCCGAGGACGGCGAGGAGCACGAGGAACCCCGCCACGTAAGCCACCGCCACGTGCCATCCATGCCGCAGCCAGCTTCCCACGGAGCGCGCCTCCGGGAAATTGCTGGATAGGGCCACCCCGGCCGACGACCCGAACCAGATCATCGAGCCGCCGTAGCCCACCGCGTAGGCGAGGAAACCCCAGTCATAGCCGCCCTGGTGCAGGGCGAGCGCCGTGAGCGGGATGTTGTCGAAGACCGCGGAGAGGAAGCCCAGGCCGAGCGTGGTCTCCCACGAGGCGGCGGGAAGCTTTTCCACCGGCATCATCGCCGCGGTGGTGACCAGCGCAAGGAGGAAGATCGTGCCGCGGAACGTGGGCTTGAGGAGCGACCAGTCGGGGGAGCGCACCGGCGCCGAAACGAGGATCGCCACCCACACCGCGGCGCCGATTACCGGAAAGCGGTCGAGCACTTGCGGGAAGGCGAGGTTCGCCGTCACGTTCGCGGCGATCGCCACCACGAGGATGAAGGCGACGATGCCCAGGCGCGTCCAGTCGACGCGCACGCCGGCGGGCGGATCCCTCATGATCGGCGAGTAGGCCTGCTGCTGGTGCGCGGCCACGATGCCGGACACCACGAGGGCGACGCCGGCCGGGAGGAACGCCTCCATCACGTCGAGCGGATCCACGCCCGCGATCCACATCATCGTGGTGGTCGTGTCGCCCACGACGCTGCCCGAGCCGCCCGCGTTGGACGCGGCCACTATGGCGGCGAGGTAGCCGATGTGCACCTTGCCGCGGAATACCGCGCGCGCCATGGTGCCGCCGATCAGGGCCGCGGCGATGTTGTCGAGGAAGGCCGAGAGCACGAAGACCATGACGAGGAGGAGGAAGCCGCCCTTCCAGTCGTCGGGGAGGATCTTCGGAAGCTCCACGGGCACGTGCGATTCCTCGAAGTGCTTGGAGAGGAGCGCGAAGCCCATCAGCAATCCGAAGAGGTTGGCGAGGATCACCCACTCGTGCGCGAGGAGCCCCGCGAGGCCCGCGAGGCCCGGGCCTTGCGCGAAGCCGGTGAAGACGAGCTTGTACGCCGTCACCACCACCAGCCCCCATACCGCGACTCGCAGCGTATGGTGGTGGAAGAGCGCGATGCCCACGAGGATGAGGGCGAATAGGATGAAGTCGACGGGGACGACGCCGATCATCACCGGGGTTTGCGCGGGCATGGGCGCAATTCTAGTTGTATTCTTCGCCAATGCCACCCATTACCTGCATCGAGGACTTGCGCCGCCTCGCGAAGAAGCGCGTGCCGCGCATGTTCTACGACTACGCCGACGCGGGCAGCTGGACGGAAAGCACCTACCGCGCCAACGAGGAGGACTTCCGCGCGATCCGGTTCCGCCAGCGGGTCGCGGTGAACATGGAGCCGCGCAGCGTCGCGACGAGGATGATCGGGATCGACGCCGCGATGCCGGTCGCGCTCGCGCCCACCGGCCTCACCGGCATGCAGCACGCCGACGGCGAGATCCTCGCCGCGCGCGCCGCGGAGAAGTTCGGCGTGCCCTTCACGCTCTCCACCATGAGCATCTGCTCGATCGAGGACGTGGCGGCCAATACCACGAAGCCCTTCTGGTTCCAGCTCTACGTGATGCGCGACCGCGGCTTCGTCGAGCGCCTCATCGATCGCGCCAAGGCCGCGAAGTGCTCGGCGTTGATGCTGACCCTCGACCTGCAGATCCTCGGCCAGCGCCACAAGGACCTGATCAACGGCCTCTCCACACCGCCCAATCCCACGCTCGCCAACCTGCTGAACCTGATGACCAAGCCGCGCTGGTGCCTCGGCATGCTGGGGACGCGCCGGCGCAGCTTCGGCAACATCGTGGGCCACGCGCAAGGCGTGGGCGACCTCTCGTCGCTGTCCGCGTGGACTTCGCAGCAATTCGACCCGCGCCTCTCGTGGGCCGACGTGGAATGGGTGAAGAAGCGCTGGGGCGGGAAGCTGATACTCAAGGGGATCATGGACGCCGAGGACGCGCGCCTTGCCGCGGACTCCGGCGCCGACGCCCTGATCGTCTCGAACCACGGCGGGCGCCAGCTGGATGGCGCCCTGTCCTCGATCCGGGCGCTCCCGCCGATCGCCGAAGCCGTGGGCTCGCGCATCGAGGTGTGGATGGATGGAGGAATCCGCTCGGGCCAGGACGTGCTGAAGGCGGTAGCGCTCGGCGCGAAGGGCACGCTCATCGGCAGGCCTTTCCTCTACGGGCTGGGCGCGATGGGCGAGGCGGGGGTGGCGCGCTGCCTCGAGATCATCAGGAACGAGCTCGACCTCAGCATGGCGTTCTGCGGGCACACCGACATCCGCGGCGTGGACCACCGCATCCTGCTCGACGAGAGCGGCGCCGAATGGAAATAACAAGGCCTTAGAGCGTCGCGCCTCACCGCGCGAGCGCGGTGCGACTATCCTCTGGGAAGGAGGAGTCCCCCATGAAACCCAAGAAGATCCTGATCCTCGGCGCGTCGTACGGCTCGCTGCTGGGCGTGAAGCTCGCCCTCGGCGGCCACGACGTGACGCTCGTCTGCCTGCCGCAGGAAGCGGCGCTCATCAACGCGAAGGGCGCCGTCGTGCGCATGCCGGTGAAGGGCCGCGAGGGGCTCGTGGAAGTGAACTCGCGCAACCTTCCCGGCAAGCTCGCCGCGAAGGGCCCCGCCGACGTCGACCCGAAGGGCTTCGACCTCGTGGCGCTCGCCATGCAGGAGCCGCAGTACCGCTCGCCCGGCGTGCGCGAGCTGCTCGAAGCCGTGGCGAAGTCGCGCGTTCCGTGCATGTCGATCATGAACATGCCGCCGCTGCCGTACCTCGCGCGCATCCCAGGGATCGACGCGGCGCGCTGTGCCGACAGCTACACCGATCCGTCGGTGTGGGCGAGCTTCGATGCGAAGACGATGACGCTGTGCAGCCCCGATCCCCAGGCCTTCCGCCCGCCGGAGGACGAGGCCAACGTGCTGCAGGTGCGCCTGCCGACCAACTTCAAGGCCGCGCGCTTCGATTCCGACGCGCACACCGCGATGCTTCGCGGGATCGCCGCCGACGTGGAGGCCGCGCGTTTCGACGTGGCGGGCGAGAAGGTCGAGCTTCCGGTGAAGCTGAAGGTGCACGACTCGGTCTTCGTGCCGCTCGCGAAGTGGGCGATGCTGCTGGCCGGCAACTACCGGTGCGTGAAGGCGGACGCGATGGTCTCCATCAAGGAGGCGGTGCACGGCGACATCGAGGCGACGCGCGCGGTGTACAACTGGGTCGCTGACCTGTGCATCTCGCTCGGCGCCGATCCCTGCGACATGGTCCCCTTCGAAAAGTACGCCAACGCCGCGCAATCGCTGGGCAGCCCCTCCTCCGCCGCGCGCGCCCTCGGCGCCGGCGCGCAGAACATCGAGCGCGTCGATCGCCTGGTGCAGTCGGTCGCGGCCCAGAAGGGCAAGCGCAACGCCGCCATCGACGAAATCGTCGCCCTGGTGGACGCGTGGCTCGTGCGCAACCGCCGCAAAGGCTAGGCCCATGCTCCCACTACTTCCCACGACTATCGCAGGCAGCCTTCCCAAGCCCTCGTGGCTCGCGGAGCCGGAGAAGCTGTGGGCGCCCTGGAAGCTCGAGGGTAATGCGCTAGTCGAGGGCAAGCGTGACGCGGTGCGGCTCGTGCTCGCCATGCAGGAGAAGGCGGGCATCGACATCGTCACCGACGGCGAGCAGACGCGCCGGCACTTCGTGAACGGCTACATGGAAAGGCTGGAGGGCATCGACTTCAAGAACCTGAAGACGGTGCGCATCCGCAACCGCTACGACGCCAACGTGCCGCGGGTGGTGGGTCCGGTCGCCCGCCCCGCGCCGGTGCATTCCGAGGACGTGAAGTTCCTGCGCGCCTCGACCCCCAACGCGATCAAGTTCACGCTGCCCGGCCCGATGACGATGGTGGACACGCTCGCCGACGAGCACTACGGCTCACGCGAGAAGCTCGCCATGGCGTTCGCGGCGATCCTCAACCAGGAAGCGCGCGAGCTCGCCGCGCTCGGCGTCGACGTGATCCAGTTCGACGAGCCCGCCTTCAACGTCTACTTCGACGAGGTGCGCGACTGGGGCGTGGCGGCGCTCGAGCGCGCGCGCGAGGGCGTGAAGGCCAAGACCGCCGTGCACATCTGCTACGGCTACGGCATCGAGGCCAACATCGTCTGGAAGAAGACGCTCGGCAACGAGTGGCGCCAGTACGAGCAAACCTTTCCGCTGCTGGCCGCCTCCTCCATCGACCAGGTCTCCCTGGAATGCGCCAACTCGCGCGTGCCCATCGACCTCATCGCCCTCCTCGAGGGCAAGGACGTGCTGGTGGGTTGCATCGACGTCGCCACCCAGCGCGTCGAAAGCGCCGAGGACGTCGCGAAGGTGATCCGGGAAGCCTTGAAGCACGTCCCCCGCGACCGCCTCTACCCCTGCACCAACTGCGGGATGGTGCCGCTTACCCGCGAGGTCGCGGCCGGCAAGCTGCGCGCCCTGGGCGCGGGCGCAGCACTAGTCCGCGCCGAGCTTGTCTAACCCCGACAGGCGAACAAAACCGCTTTCGGAGGTCCAATGAGCCAGGTTGTCGTTATCGTGGTGGGAGTCGCGGTCGTCCTCGTGGTGGGGTACCTGCTCGTGATGCGGGTCTTCTTCAAGGAGAGCAAGGCGCTCGACAAGAAGATCGACTACTCCAAGATGAAGGAGTGGAAAGACGAGGACTAGCGCGGCCTGCGCGCGATCAGCACGGCGTTGGTGCCGCCGAAGGCGAAGGAGTTGGACATCGCCGCATCGATCTGCACCCCGGCGCGCGCCACCAGCGGCACGTAGTCGAGGTCGCACTCCGGGTCGGGATCGCGCAGGTTGATCGTGGGCGGCAGCACGCCGCCACGCAACGCGAGGATCACCGCGGCGAACTCGAGCGCGCCCGCCGCACCCAGCAAGTGCCCGTGCATCGATTTCGTCGAGCTCACCGGGATGCGCGGCGCGGCCGCCCCGAATACCTGCTTGATCGCCGCGGTCTCGACGGCGTCGTTCGCCTGCGTGCCGGTGCCGTGTGCGTTGATGTAGCCGATCGCGCCCGCGTCCATGGCGGCGGCATCGAGCGCGCGGCGCATCGCCTCGGCCTGTCCGCCCACGCTCGGGCGCGTGATGTGGGTCGCGTCGGTGCACAGCCCGTAGCCCGCGACCTCGGCGAGCACGCTCGCCCCGCGCGCCATCGCCCGCTCCCAATCCTCCAGCACCAGCATCGCCGCGCCCTCGCCGAGCACGAGGCCGCTCCTCTTGCGGTCGAACGGCTTGCATGACGCGGATGCGTCGCCGGGATCGACGCTCGCGAGGGTCCGCAACGCATCCCAGGCCTTGAGGGTGCCGAAGTTGAGGGGCGCTTCCGCGCCGCCCGCGATCATCACGTCGGTCTCGCCGGAGGCGATGCGGCGCGCGGCCTCGCCGATGGCCACCGCGGAGGACGAGCACGCGGTCGAATAGGTGAGGTTGGGCCCGGAGAACCCGTGCTCGATGCCGATCCACGCCGCCGCGGCGTTGTTCATCGCGAGGATCACACTGAAGGGCTTCACACGGTCTGAGCCCTCGGCGTACAGCGTGTAGTAGCCGTCGTCGGCCGTCTGCGCGCCGCCCATGCCCGTCCCCACGAATACGCCGGCGCGCGCGCGCTCGAGGCCTTCGAACACCGCTCCGGCTTCGGCCACCGCCTGGGATGCCGCGGCGAGGGCGAACTGGCTCACGCGATCGAGCATGCGCAGCTGCGGCGCGGGAAAATGCTTCTCGCCGTCGAAGGCGACCGTCGCGCCGACCGGGCTCGCGAGGCGCTCGTGGAATTTTCCGGCGAGGCGCGCGATGCCGGGACGCCCCGCGGCGAGCGATGCCGCGAAGGCGCGCTTGTCGTTGCCGAGCGGCGATATCACGCCCATCCCCGTGACCGCGACGCGCCTCAACGTCAACCCTCCTTGCCGGCCCCGTGCTGCTCGGCCACGAGCGTGTCGACGTAGGCCGCGAGGTCGCCGACGGTCTTCACCCGGTCGCGCAGCTCCGCCTGCTCGGCGGGGACCGTGATCCCGAACTCGTCCTCGACGCTGAAGAGGATCTCGATCATGCGCAGCGAATCGATGTCGAGGTCTTCCAGCCGCGTTTCGGGCCGCAACGCCGCGGGCTCCAGTTCGAAATCCTTCGCGAGGAGCGCGTGAAGCCGCGCTATCGTGGTGGCGGGGGCGGCGTCCACGCCTACGCTCCTCGCGGCGCATGCGGTTGCAGCGCATGCGCCTTGCCGCTCCAGCGCGCGCCCAGGGTGAGGAGCGCGGGAACCCGCCGCAGGACGCGCACTGCGAGCGCCGCGCCGGCAGGGCGCGCGGCGAAGGCCGCGAAGAGCGCCGCCGCGTGCACGCGCGTAGCGAGGTGCCGGCGCCACCGCCCCTCGTACTCTCGACCGCTTGCAGCGAGAGCGCGTGCCGAGAAGTCCCTGCGCGCGCCGAGCGTTTCGCACAGCAGCCACGACGACTGGATCGCCATGCTGATCCCTTCGGCGACGAGCGGGTGCGCCTCTCCCGCGGCGTTGCCCACCGAAAAGATGCCTGCGTCGGCATGGCCGCGAATGCCGGGGCGGATGGGGCCGGCTGCGAGCCAGGGACCGTCGCGCGTGGCGCCGGACAAAGCCTCGCGAATGCCGCGGCACGACGCCATCGCATGCTCGAGCACCGCTTCGCCCGCGGGGAGCCCACGTCGTTGCGCGCGGCACCGCGCGAGGATGTCGCGCCGGATGCAGCACGAGAAGCTCACTCGGCCCGCGTTGCTTTCCACGAGGCCACCGTAACCGCCGGGGAAGAGCACCAGCGGCATGAGGCCTGGCGCCAGCCGTGCCCCGGCGAAATGCGCCTTGAATCCCAGCAGGTCGGAGCCCTTCGCTTTCGGTTGTGTTTGCTGCGTCGCGATGCCGCGCTCCCACGAGCCGTGGGCGTCGATCACGATGCGCGCGTGGAGCTCGCGGGCCTGGCCGCTCGCCGCGTCCTGCACGCAAACCACGAACCCGTCGTGCGCCTTTCGCAAAGAGCGCGCCGCCCAAGGCTGCAGCACGTGGGCGCCGGCCGCGCGCGCCGCATCGAGCAGCGCGGCGTCGAGGAGGTCGCGCCCGATCGCGCGGCCCCAGCCGGCGGCGCCGTGGGGCATCGGTGCCTCGACCATCTCCTCGGCGGTGAAGAAGCCGACGCGGCGAACCGGCGGCCCCGCGCGCGACGCGAGACCGTCGGCCACGCCCAGCTCGCGCAACACCGGCCACGTGGCGGCCGAGATGTGCTCGCCGCAGACCTTGCGCCGCGGGAACCGCGCCTTCTCCACGACGGTGATCGCCCAGCCGCGGCGAGCGAGACCCAGCGCCGCCGAGGAGCCCGCCGGGCCGCCGCCGATGACCAACGCATCCCAGCGATTCATCGCGGGCCCCGGGACGCGGCGAACACGTGGCTGAATAGGCCGCGCGCGCCTTCCTGCACGGACCACGCGCCGCCGCCTGGCCACATCGCGCTGATCTCTGCGTCGCGGAATCCCGCGCGGACGCTCACCACCGCGTCGTGCCGGCTCACGTCGTTGCATCCGACGAGCCCGAGAAGGCGCGCGCCGTTCAACGCGAACGTCGAGCGGCGCGGCTCGCAGGCGACGAACAATCGGGCGCGCTGCGCCGCTAGCGCCAGCATCTCGGCGAGGCGCGGGGGCTCGAAGTGATGCAGGAAGAGATTAGCGACGATCGCATCGACAGGCGGCGTCGCTCTCAGCCAGTCGAACACGTCCGCTTCCACCGAGCGCGCCCGCCACGAGCGGGCGGCGAACTGCGCACGCGTCGCGCCGGTCACCGCATCCTTGCGATCCACCAGGATCGCGTCCACGTCGCGCGCACCCAAGGCGTGTGCGACTCGAAGCAGGAATCCGCCATCGCCCGCACCGATTTCGGCGAGCTGAAAGTGGGGTCGGGTACGGTCTGCGTTCGACGCGGCCGTGGTGCACGCATCTTCGTCTGGTCTACGAGAATGCGTACCCGACCCCACTTTCAGCTCGGCCGCGATGATGGCGGCGTTGCCCATGAGGCCATTGATGCGCAAGAGGTCGCGGCGCGAGCGAAGCGCGCGCGGATCGTGGGCCGGGAGATGGTCCAGCCACTCGGGCTCCACACGGCGCGCCATGCCCATCACGCCACCTTGAGGAGCGCGCCGTGGCAGCTGAAGCCGGCGCCGAAGGACGACATCCACCACCAGCCCGGGGGCGCGCCCGCGTCGCGCGCGGCCTTGAGCACGAAGAACACGAAGGGACTGGAAAGGTTGCCGAACTCGCGGAGCACCGCGGCGCTCCACGAGGTGTCGCCGCGCGAAAGGCCGATG
>JBDTXQ010000052.1:0-10480 GCA_040006115.1 Usitatibacter sp. | reverse complement strand
CGATCGCGGGCGGGCTCATCGCATTCGTCTTCAAGGACCGCGAGTTCCGCGGCAGCTTCGACCACATCCTCGGCGGAACGGTGGTCGGACTCCTGATCGTGGGCGGCTGGTATGTCACCGGTCACCTGGGCTATGCCGAGAATCCCGAGACCCTCGAGAACACGTTCTTCGGCACCAACAGCCGCACCATCGAGTCGCTGTCCTTCGTCGCTCCGGTCGCATTCACCCTGGAGCTCGCCATGTTGTGGAGCGACAAGTCCCTGGGCGTGACTTTCGGGATAGCGGCGACCCTAGGCATCATCCTCGGCTCGCTCGCCTATGCGCTCGCATCGAGGACCTTCCGCTGGGAGGGCTTCGCGGGCGCCGAGGACACCGCGAATCACGTGATTGGCGGCCTCCTGATGGGCTTTGGGGGCGTTTTGGCGCTCGGGTGCACCATCGGGCAGGGTCTCACCGGCTTCTCGACCCTGGCGCTCGGCTCGATCCTCGCCTTTTTCGCCATCGTGGCCGGATCCGCGCTCACCATGAAGGTCCAGTACTGGCGCATGACGCGCGAAGCGTGAACTATTTTTGACCCTGCCTCGAGCGGGACGATATAATTTCGGTTTCCCCGGGGCGTTAGCTCAGTTGGTAGAGCAGCGGACTTTTAATCCGTTGGTCACAAGTTCGAATCTTGTACGCCCTACCATTTCAATCAAGTAGTTACCAAAGGGTAGAGTCAGACCGCAGCGTAAGGAAATTGGGCTCGCGCGGAAGGTGCGGAAGCATCGCAACCAAGTAGCGCAGCTCGACTGGTGGGTGGGAGAGCTCGGCCAGCTCAAGCTAGCTCAGTTCTCCGGACCGTTGATCTGTCGGTGCCGCGACAAGCTCGCTGCTGGCACGACGGGAATCCCGTTCGAAAGCTCAAGGAACCGACGGGGCGAGTCGAGTTTTTTCGGCGGCCGGTGCGCGAACGTTAGACGGGCAAATCGAGGAACATATTCGCTGCCTATCTCCAGCGGTGGCCGGGCGCCTTCACATAATGGCGCCAGACATACCCCCACGGGATGACGATCGGCATCAGAATCACGCCGAATGCGATATTCTGGAAGTCCTCGGTGAAGGTTGGCGGCATCTGCCCGGCGGACCACTGCGGGAGACCGAAGGCGAGCAGCCAGATGGTCTTCCAGGCAAATTCAAACATCAGCAGCGGAAGCATCTGCAGCGGATATTTGAGGCCGACGAAAGCCAACAGCCAAAGGCCGCCGAGCAGGCTGGGGATCACGCCTCGCGCCAACGGCGCATGATTGATCAGTGGAGGCACGATCACTGCTCCCAGTCCGACGACGAGAAGAAGGTAGGTCGCGCGCAGCACGTAAAGGCGGGCGAGCGACACTTCGCCTTCGGTGCTGTTCGTTCCTGGCCGCGATGCGGAAGCGATCGTGGGCGACATGGCAATTCTCCTGTCTTACGCGGCGCGCGAACGTTCGGTCGCGCGGGAATCAGAGCTGGCTTCGAGGAGATCGCCGGGCTGGCAGCCGAGCACGTCGCAGATCGCCTCCAGCGTCGAGAAGCGAATCGCACGCGCCTTGCCGGTCTTAAGGATCGACAGGTTGGCGAGTGTGATGTCGACGCGGCCCGCGAGCTCGGTCAGCGTCATCCGCCTATCGTGGAGCAAGTCATCGAGCTTGACGATGATCGCCATGGTCACACCGTTCCTTCGAGGTCTTCGCGCATGCGCGTGCCCTCTGCGAACGCGCGGGCGAGCACGAACAGCAGGATCACGGCGAGCCAGCCGCTGGTCGAGAACGCCGAGATGGGGAGCGGGTGCGTCGGCGTCGAAACCGACTTTGCGATGAGCCCGATGACGAGCTGAAGCACCTGCTGCCCCAACACGGCCCAGGCGATCATCTGCAGCCGCTCAGCATTCATCGCCACGAACGGGTCACCGGCGCGGACGGAATTCACCATTGCGAGCAGCCGGGAAAGGACGATGTAGTTGAGCGGAACTCCGGCGACGCCGAGCACCGCAATCATGCGCATACCCTTGATCACGGGCTCGGTCTCCGCTGACGGCGGCACGCCGAGAGCGGTCATCGTCCATTGCTCGGCTGTCAGCATGCCGATGAGGATCGCGAGGACGATCCCGCCGTAGATCCAGTTGAGGACGGTGAGGATGCGCAGCAAGATGTTCGCGACTGGCAACGCTGAGGGGAAGGATTTCGGCATATGCACTCCAGGGACGTTGTATATTGATAAACAATAATATACTTATCGTTTATCGTCAATCTCTATATTGAGGTACGATAATCGGTGGACTATAACGATCTCGGGGCTAATTGAGTGCTTAAGCGGCGGCCAGCCACGCCTCGCGAGGGACGGCGAGAGTGGAAATAGCGCGTGCAATGCCCCCGTGGGCACTCCGCGTTCGCTAATGCCTGTGCACTTAGAGTCCGCTTCCGACCTAAAGCAGACACTAAGGGCTTCGGTCACGCTCGCCGATGTCCACGAAAACTATAATTAAAGTGATTCAGGTATTCCGCGAGGTCATTCACCTGCGCGTGGCTTAGCCCCAGCGACTGTCGCGCGTTGAGGTCGTCACCACACTCCTTTAGCGTCGCCGCCGAGCCGTTGTGCAAGAAGGGCGCGTGCTGCCACAGCCCACGCACGGGCGCCGTGCGGTATTGCTTGGTCGCGCGCCGCGGCATCACCCATTGAGGCATTTCGATTCCCGGCAGTTTCACCGGCCAATGGGAACGGCCTTTCGGCTCCCCGGTCTATCGAAAGCCATGAAGATCCATGCGTTAGTCGCAATCCTGCTTACCTGTTCTGCCTGCGCCGCCTACGACGGGTATTCGTTGCGCGCCGGCACCTCCACCGAAAGCGAGGTACGCGGCGTGATGGGTGCCCCGGCGCTCGAGTTCACCGGGGACGATGGCTCCAAGCGGCTGGTCTACCCGCGCGGGCCGCTCGGCACCCAGACCTTCATGGCGAGCGTCGGGCGCGACGGAGTGCTTCGCGAAGTCAGGCCCGTGCTCAAGGACGAGGTCTTCTACCGCATCCGCCCCGGGCTCACCGAGCACGACATCCTCGAGATGATCGGGCCGCCCGGCGAGACCATGCATTTCGCCCGCTCCGACACCACGGCCTGGGATTACCGCTACGTCGACACGTGGGGATATCTCGCGGTCTTCTCGGTGACCTTCGACAACAAGGGCTTCGTGGTGAGCAAGATCACGCGGCGCATCGAGCGCCCGTCGAACTTCTAGCGCCGTCGCTCGAGCTCGAGGATCCGGATCGGGTAGGCGTGGGCCGCGTCCGCGGGATGGCGCGCGATTTCCCTCTCTGTCCATTCGCTGCGGTCGAATTGCGGAAAGTACGTGTCGCCCGGAACCTCCGCCTCGACTTCCGTGAGGTGGATCGCGTCGGCCACTGGCAGGGTCTCCTCGAAGAGCGAGGTGCCGCCGATCACGCAGACCTCCGCAGCGTCGCCCGCTGCCTTCCACGCCTCGTCCAGCGACGCCACGACGGTGCATCCCGGCGCCTGGAACGATGCGTTGCGGGTGACGACGATGTTCGTGCGCCCCGGAAGAGGCCGTCCGATCGACTCGTAGGTGCGCCGGCCCATCACCACCGGATGGCCCATGGTGACCTTCTTGAAGTGGGCGAGATCCGCGGGCAGCCGCCAGGGCAGCGCGCTGTCCCGGCCGATCACGCGATTGCGCGCCATCGCCACCACCAGCGACCTGCGCATTGCTAGACCGCGATCGGCGCGCGAATCGCCGGGTACGGGTCGTATCCCTGCAGCGTGAAGTCCTCGAAGCGGAAGGCGTAGAGGTCCTTCACGTCGGGATTCACCTTCATCACCGGCAGCGGGCGCGGATCGCGCGCGAGCTGCTCATCGGCCTGCTCGAGGTGGTTGAGGTAGAGATGCGCGTCGCCGAGCGTGTGCACGAATTCGCCGGGCTTCAACCCCGTCACCTGGGCCACCATCAGCGTGAGCAGAGCATAGGAGGCGATGTTGAAGGGCACGCCAAGGAAGATGTCGGCGCTGCGCTGGTAGAGCTGCAGCGAGAGCCGGCCGTCGGCCACGTAGAACTGGAAGAGCGCATGGCAGGGGGCGAGGGCCATCTTCGGGAGGTCTGCCACGTTCCAGGCGGAGACCACCAGCCGACGCGAGCTCGGGTTCTCGCGGATCCGGGCGACGACCTCGGACAGCTGGTCGATGTGGCGCCCGTCGGGGGCCGGCCATGAGCGCCACTGGCGGCCGTACACCGGCCCCAGTTCGCCCTTCGCATCGGCCCACTCGTCCCAGATGGTCACGCCGTTGGCGCGCAGGTAGGCCACGTTGGTGCTGCCCTGCAGGAACCAGAGAAGCTCGTGGATCACGCTCTTGGTATGGATCTTCTTGGTGGTGAGCAGCGGGAAGCGCTCGGCGAGGTCGAAGCGCATCTGGTAGCCGAACACCGAGAGCGTGCCGGTGCCGGTGCGGTCTTCCTTGCGGGCGCCGTGGTCGCGCACGTGGCGCAGGAGTTCGAGGTAGGTCTTCATGCCGGTCTAGCGCATGATTTTAGCTGACATGCGCGAGCTAGATTCGCTTGCCCAGGATGAGGACGTCGTGCTCCCGCCCGTCCATCTCGCAGATCTTCGGCAGGAGCCCCCAGCGCCCGAAGCCGTGCGCCTCGAAGAGTGTGACGCTCGGCATGTTGTGCGCGAACACGAAGGCAAGGACGTTGGCGACCCCCAGCCGCGGGCATTCCTCAAGCGCGTGGTGCAGGAGCCTGCGGGCGATTCCCTCGCGCTGGTGGTCGGGAGCGACGTAGACCGCGGACTCCACGGTGCGATTGTATGCGGGGCGCCCGTAGAAAGACCGGAACCCGAGCCAGCCCGTGGTCTTGCCGTCCGACTCGTAGATCCACAGCGGCCGCGCCTCGCGATTGAAGCCCGCGAACCATTCCTGGCGATCGGCGACGGTCACCGACTCGGTGTCAGCGGTCGCGAGGCGCCCCGGAATCGACGCGTTGTAGATGGCGACGACGGCCGGCAGGTCGGCGGCCGTGGCGGTGCGGATGGAGGGCATGGCGAAAGGATAACGCGGGCGAACCGCGAGAAGATTGCGCCGCGAAAGCTATCGCGGCGGCGGTGGAGGATCGGGTTTCCGGACCCAGAATACGTACATTCCGGAGAAGGTGGTCGGAAACTCCGACTCGAAATCGTTCCAGCCGTCCAGGTCGTTCATCGAGGTCGACTCTGGGAAGCGCCGCCGATAGCTTGCCGCGACATCGGAATCGACAACGAAATCCATGAATTCCACGCCGAGAGCGGCAATCATTTCCTTCACGGCAGGCAATGTGAAGCGATGCTCCTCGACATGGAACAAAAGATCGCGGCATTCGCTGATCCCGTAGAAGTCCGTGCGCGAGGCCAGCGACATATTGGCTTCGGAGGACGTCAGCTCCTCCCGGCACTTCCGGATATCGGTTGCGCGCGAGCCATAACCTCGCTCCGCGATCAGTTTCCTTGCGGCTACCACGTCCTGGCGGCCCTTTTCGCTGTAGAGACCCACGAGCATGAGCCCGCCCGGACGAAGCAGCGATAGCAACAAACGCCAGCCTGCGATTGGATCAGCAAGATGATGCAACACGCCCACAGACGAGATGATGTCGAAGGTTCGACCGACCGTCCCAAGCTTCATGATATCGGCTTGGGCGTGCTCGAGATTCGTCATGCCGAGCTCGCGCGCCTTTCGCTGCGCATAGGCGAGGCTCGCGAGACTGAGGTCGATCCCGAGCACTCGCGCTGACGGAAATTTGCTTCCCCACTCGATCGATTCCTGACCCGTGCCGCAGCCCGCGACAAGGATATCGACAGCGTGCCCCTCGCGGGCAAGACTCGGCGACCATTCGAGGAGAGGAAGAATTTCCGGGTTCCGAAGGTCACCCGCGTACGCAGGAAGCTTGACCCATTTTGGGTACGGATTCTCCTCGTATTGCTCCATCACTCGGCGCGATGTGTCCTCGACGATGGCGGTAATGCGCGGCAAGGCTTCGCGGTAACGCCACTCCGCCAGGGGCTCGGCGACTTGTTGCGCGAGCAACGCCGCGAGGGGCCCGGGCCAGGACCGGCCGAGGAGCTTATCTGCGCACGGAAGCGACCCCAAAGGAAAATACGAGGCCACCACCGCAAGCGAGAGCGCGGGCACCTCCTTGCTTGACTCCAAGGCAGCGACCACCGCCCCGCGCAAATCCGTCGCACGCGCCATCTCTTCGTCCGTTGACGAAAAGACGAAATCGTTGATGAAGCATTGCCGCGCGAGTGCACAGCAGAACGCTAGCGCGTCCGCGTTCGCGACGGCGCGGCTTCCCGTGCTCAACGCTTCCTCGAGCATTGCGTGGCGGACGAGCGTCAGGAAGCGCTCGAGATCAAGTCCGTAGACCTGCATGCTTTCCATCATGGCGAGGATCAACTCGTTGGAGCCGATCGCGTCGAAGCCCGACGGGCCCAGCAGCGAATGCATCGATGGCCTCGCGGGCCATGCCCGTGCGCAGGCATCCAGGGATTTTCGGACATCCGGGTCTGCCCTTAGCAGACGAACGCCGAGCTCAGCCAGATCGGCGGGCCTTACCCACGCCTGCGAAATGGCGCTAGCGACGATGCGTCGGAACGGGGGATCGACGGGAAGCCGATCCAGCCTCTTGGCGCACTCCACGAAGCTCACCCTGAAAGCAGGCCTCGCATCGAGCTCGACTGCGTTGCGCAGGCACGCCAGGGCAGACTCATCCTGCCCAAGCACACGGAGCGCGTTGCCGAGATTGTGCCAGGCGTCGGGATAATCGGGCCTCAGCCTGAGCGCCGAGTGATAACACGCGACCGCCTGCTCCCGCATCCCATGTTGCTCGAGCTCGACGCCCAGGTTGTTGTGAGCTTCGGCATAGTCGGGCTTGAGCGAAAGCGCCTTGCGATACGAGGCGATTGCAGCGTCGCGCTGCCCTAGCTTGGAAAGCGCGACGGCCAGGTTGTAGTGCAGGTGCGCGGAGAGTGGGGCGAGCGCCACCGCCCTTGCCATGCTCGCGGAAGCCTCCTGGGACTTGCCCTGCGCGAGCAGGACTCTGCCCAGGCCGTCGTGCCCCATGGCGTTTCCAGGGTCCTGCGTAAGCGCCCTGCGGTAGCGATCGAGCGCTTCGTCGAACCTGCCTTCGGCCTCGGCGATCCCGCCCAGAAGGTGCAGCGCGTCGGGATGATCGGGAGCGATCTGCAGCGCATGGCGGTAGAGGGCCTCGGCCTCGGCAAAGCGTCCCGCTCTGTGGTGCCCGATTCCTCTCTCGAGTGTGTCGCGGAAAGATGCCATCAGTGCGAGCTCTACGGGTAACCGAGGTCATTGCCGAAAGGATAACGCGGGCGAAAAAAAGGGGCCCGGAGGCCCCTTTTCACGCCAAGCGATGACTCGTTGTTATTTGAACTCGTAGCGCACCGAACCGTACACGAAACGCGCGCGCGCGTCGTAGTAGTTAGGATCGTAGCCGACCTGGAACGTGTTCTGCTGGTTGGTCTGCGGCGGGTTGGTGTCGAGCACATTCTTCACGCCCAAGGTGAACTTGAAGTGACGCAAGCCCGAGTACGAGCCCTGGATGTCGAAGAGCGACAGCGAGCTCACGCGGCGCAGGTCGTCGTTGCCGTCAGTGGACACGTCGACATAGCCGGACTGGTAGGTTTGCGCGAGCGACGCCGTCCAGGGACCGGAATCCCAGGAAAGCAGCGCGTAGTGCTTCCAGCGCGGCAACACGCCCGCGACGTTGGAGCCGAACTGGTTCGACACGAAGCCCGAGTACGATCCGTCGAGGTTCTGCGAGTCGTTGCGGATGTAATACGTGCCGGTCAAGTCGAGGCGCACACGGCCCCAGGCGGAACGCGGCCACTTGTAGTGCGCCTCGAGGTCGATCCCCTCGATGTGCACCGCGCCGAGGTTGATGTACGTCTGCAGGATGCCGCTGATGCGCCCGGGCAGGTTCGGGAATGCCGGATCCACGGGACCGCGATTGACGAGACCGCCGAACTGGGTCAGGTCGCCCAGGATCGTCTCGACCGGAAGGCCGTTGGTGATCGCATTGTTCAAGCGGATCTTGAAGTAATCCGCCGACACGGAGAGCGCGCTGGTCGCCTCGTACACGATGCCGAACGTCGCGTTTTCCGACTTTTCGGGCTTGAGGGCCGGGTTTCCACCGAAGACCAGCGGGAACTGCGTCAAGCAGTCGAGGCCCGTGTCACGCGTCACCGGGCAGCGAATCGGGTCCGAGGTTCCGGGAGCGGAAACCCCCGACGTCTGCGGCACGAAGAGCTGATACAGCGACGGCGCGAGGAAGCCCTTGCCGTAGGACGCGCGCATGAGCAGGTCGCGGGTCGGCTGGAAGCGCAGCGAGGCCTTCGGGTTGGTGGTGCGGCCGAAGTCGCTGTAATCGTCCGTGCGCACCGCGAGGTTGGCCTCGAGGGTTCGCAGGATTGGAATGTTCAGCTCCGCGAACGCGGCCTTCACGTCGCGGCTCGCGTGGACATCGTCGAAGTTGCCGCCGAATCCCGAAACGTCGCCGGTGCGAAGAACGGGGTTGTAGTTCTGGTTCAGCTTCTCCTTGCGGAAATCCCCGCCGATCGCGAATCCGAGCGGACCCGCGGCCATCTGCATGATCTCGCTGGAAAGCTTGCCGTTCACGGTGTTGTTGGTGGACTTGCCCTCGAAGGTGCTGCCGATGTAGTTCGTCGCGGCGACTTCCTGCGCGATGGCATCGGTGTTCGGCCCGAAGAGGTTCACGCGGCCGCTATTGAGGAGCGGCAGGACGCGCGAATAGAGCGGGAAGCCACCGTTCAGCTTTTCCGATATCTTGCCTTCCGAATGGGAATAGGACAGATCTGCGTCCCAGTTCCTGAACGAGCCCTTGATGCCGCCCACCAGCTGGTAGCCTTCGTTGGTGTCGGTCGTGTCGCGATTGCCGTTAAGCAACGCGCGATAACGCACGTTGAGGTTCTGGCCATTGACACCGCGATCGGTTGCCGCGGCGGTCGGATAAAACGGGCTCCCGGGCCGGACGGTGATGGTCGCGGGAATGTCGCCGTTCGGACCGTAGCTGAAGACATTGGAAATCGGCACCGGCTGGATGATGAAATGGTTCACGTCCTTCGAATAGAGCCCAGTGCCGTAGACCTGCCAGTTGTTGTTGATCTGGAATTTCGCCGACCCGAAGAAGTTGGTGGTCTTCGTGTCGGGAATGCCCTCGACGCCCGGCGCGTTTGATGGATCGAAAAAGCAATTCCTGCCGGGGGCCGCATCGGGGAAATACGTTGCATACGGTCCCGTGCAGTTGCTCACGCCAAAAACCTGGCCGATCCCGCCGGTGGTCACGCGTGCGGGGAAGGTGTTGCTGGAAAAGCCGATAAGGCCCAGGTCGGGACGAACCGAGGTGTTCGAGAAGTCGCGATCGCGCTGCAGCAGCGGTTTCTGATGAACGAACTCTCCTGCCACGAAGACGTTGTAACGGTTCGTGCTGAGGTCGCCGAAGCCGGCCGATGCGCTGTAGCGCTCCTGTTCACCGCCGCCGCTGCGGGTCGGAGCGCCGTAAAACGCCGTCGCTTCCGCGCCGCGGTAGTCGGAGCGCACGATGAAGTTGATCACGCCCGCGATCGCGTCGGAACCGTACACGGCCGAGGCGCCGTCCTTCAAGACCTCGATGCGGTCGATGGCAGCGAACGGGATCACCGCAAGGTTCACGCCCTGGACGCCCTGCACTTCACCCGCGAAGCCGTTGACGCGCTTGCCGTTGATGAGGACCAGCGTGCGCCCGCCCTGGAGGCCGCGCAGGTTGGCGGGTTGCGCCGAGAAGGTGGTCGCTCCGATCGTGCTCTGGATGCCGACGCCGCCCGCGCTGCTGTTGGAAGAGATGAGCTGCAGCATTTCCATCGCCGTCGTGGCGCCGCTGCGATCGATCTCTTCACGTGTGATGACGGTGACGGGCAGCGCGGTCTCGCCTTCGACGCGCTTGATGTTCGATCCCGTGACTTCGATGCGCTCTTTCGATGCGGGCTGTTGAGCCAGCGCCGGCAGCGATGCGACGCTGGCAGCGACGCCCGCGCCCAGCACCTGCATGAGCGCAATGGACAGCTTGGTCTTTCTCGGATTCATTCGTGAAACCCCCAGGTAGTTATAGAATATTAGAAAAAACAGAGACTTGCGTAGGGAGTAAAGCCGTAGTTTTGTGGTCCTTTTTTTTAACCTGATGACACGCACGGGATGATAGCGAGGCAGCCGGGTCTTGACCAACACTTAATTCACCGACTGTTGCGTTTTTGCAACACAAAAAAGGCCCGAAAAGGGCCTTTTTGCCGGCTGAACATGCAAGGTGGGCGGCCGGGGAATCTCAAAGTCCCTTGCCGCCGCAATCGTGCCGCAGATAGTCCTCCAGGTAACCCAACTGGTCGGCCATGATCCTGCGGGTCCAGGCAGGGCCGTGCGCGT
>JBDTXQ010000051.1:0-10502 GCA_040006115.1 Usitatibacter sp. | reverse complement strand
TCCGCGGCCTTGCGCTTCGCCTTCTTGTAGCGCGTGAACTGGTAGCTGCCCAGGTCCCACGCGAACGCGGCCTGCTCGGGAGTGATCGCGACCGGCCCCTTGCCGAGCGCATAGCGGGCGCGCGGCAGCTTCATCGGCAGGCCCGCGAGCGCCCACGGATCGTCGCCATCGCGCACGCCCACGATGACGCGCGCGACCGCGCCCTTGTTGTCGGGAATGAGCGCGAAGCTTCCGGGCGAGCCGTCGAAGCCTGCGTTCTCGGCCCAGCGCCGCTCGGCGGCGGACAGGGAGCTCAACAGCTTCGGCAGGCGCTTCGCGTCGGTGGCGAGGATCGGGATGGCCTTCTCGAACGCCTTCTTGTCGATGATGACTGTCATGTCGCGTTTTTTCTTCGGGACAATCCGCTATTTTAGTCTTGCTGACGCCAAGTATCATCGAGGCATCACGGCCGCAATGGATGTAAACGGGGTCAGAACCCTTTTTGCGCTGAAAAGGGTTCTGACCCCCTTTGCGCCGTCGCCCCGTACCACGCGAGCGCCACGGCCACGAGCGTCCAGACGATGACCGGGCCGCTCGGCAGGTCGAGGAGCGTGGAGATTACGAGCCCCGCGGCGTAGCCCACGGCGCCGATCGCCCAGGCCGCGACAAGGCGATGGCGCGCTAGCCTGCGGGTGGCGAGCGGCGGCACGATGAGCGTAGCGAATACCAAGTACAAGCCCACCAGCTGGACCGAGACGGTGACGGCGAGCGCGAAGAGCACATAGAAGCCGACGCGCCCGATGCGCTCGCCCATGCGGAGCCAGAGGGCGAGGATGACGGCGTACACCGCGGCGGCCCACGCGAGGCGCAGCGGCTGCGCCCAGAGGATCTGCCCGACGAGGAGATCGCGCAGGTGCTCGCTGCCATGCGGGTTGCTCGCGAGCAGCAGCACGCTTCCGGTCGCGCCCAGGACGAAAATCACGCCGATCACGGCTTCCTGCACGTCGGGCCAGATCTTCTCGGTGAAGGTAAGGAGGAGTGCCCCCGCAAGCGCCGCGGCGAGCGCGGCCACCTGCACCGCGATGCCCTCGGCCTCGAAGCCGAAGCGGTCGGCCAAGAGCACGCCGCAGCCCGCGATCTGCGCGATGGCGAGGTCGATGAAGACGATGCCGCGCGCGAGCACCTGCATGCCGAGCGGCACATGCGTGGACGTGACCAGGAGCCCCGCCGCGAACGCAGGCAGCAGGATCGAGAGGTCGAGGGCCGTAATGTTCACCCAGCGCCCTTCAGCAGGCGCTGCACAGTGTCGTCGAAGAGGCCGAAGAGATCCTTCGCGCCCTCGGTGCCGCCGACGGTGAAGGGCAGCACGACGGCTTTCAGCTTGCCGCGCTCGGCAATCCATTGCGAAGCGCGCTCACCCTGGTACGCCGCGCGCAGCACCATCTTAGCGGGCGATTTCTGCAGCGTCTCGAGCACGGACGCGAGGTGCGTCGTGGTGGGCTCGAGGCCGGGCTTGGGCTCGAGCGCGGCCACTTCCGTCAACCCCAGCCACGCCTCGAGATAGGTGAACGCCTTGTGCTGGACCACGATCGGCGCGCCCTTCAGCGTGGCCGCTTCACGCTCCCAACGGGCCACCGCGACGCTCCAGCGATCGCTGAACGCCTTGTAGCGCGAGTGGTAATGGCTCGCGTTGGCAGGATCGACCTCGGCCATCTTCGTCGCGAGCGCCGTGGCCACTCGCGCAATGTTGCGCGCATCGGTCTGGATGTGCGGATCGCCCCCGGGATGCACATCGCCGTCGGCGCGGTCGAGGCGCGTGGGCTTGCCGAGGAGCGGCACGAAAGGCGCGGCTTCGAAGTATCCGGGCCTGCCGGGCTGCACCTTCGGGTTCCCGGCCTGCTGCAGCACGAGCGGGAGCCAGCCGATCTCGAGCTCGGCGCCGGTGGCGACCACGAGGTCCGCCGTGCGTGCGCGCGCGATGAGGCTCGGCTTCGCTTCCACGTGGTGCGGATCCTGCAGCGCGTTGGTGGCGGTGTAGACCTTCACCTTGTCCCCGCCCAGCTCCTGCGCGAGGGCGCCCCACTCCGGCACGGTCGCGAACACGCTCAGGTCGGCTCGCGCCGGCGCGATGCACGCGGCGAGCGCGGCCATCGCGATCAACAGATGCGATCTCATTTCATGCTCCTCTCAATACTTGTGGGCGCCGTGGGCGCCCAGGCTCAGGATGTACTGCAGGAACCATTGGTTGTCGGTCGTGCCCGGCAGCGTTTGGCTTTGCGCGAACTGCAGGCGCAGGCGGCTGAATTCGCTCGGCGTGTAGTCGACCATCATCGAATAACGCCTCGGATTGAAATCGGTTGCACCGAACGAAGCCGAATTCACCCCGTAATCGACGCTGCCCGGATCGAGCCGGTCGTAGCGCGCGCCCACGCGCCATGTGGGCATGAATTGGTAGACGCCCTGCAAGTACCAGCCGCTCTGCCGTGCCGAGTAATCCGACGCGAGGATGGCGGCGAGCTCGCCGCGTTCGCGGCGCCACAAGTATTCGCCCTGCACCTTGAAGTTGGTGTCGCGGCCGTTGCCGTTGGGCGCGTATTTCCAGATGAAGTCCGCCACCGCGACATGGCTCGTGCCGGTGAACGCGACGGGCACGTCGTTGCCGGCACGGTCGGCGAGGGCGTAGTCGCGGCCCTCGGCCCGCGTACGCAGGTAGGAGAGTCCCACGCGCCAGCTATGGCTCGCGCCGATGTCCCCGCCGGTGTGCGCAAATACGGTCGCCGCGCCCGCGCCGTTGTGGTTGCGCGCGTTGCCGGGAAATCCATCGCCGTTGCCCACCTCCGCGCCCAGCTCGACGAAGTGATCGATCGGCGCCACCCACTTCACCTGCACCCCGTCGTTGGCGTACTGGCCGCCGAGGAACGCCTGGTAGGCGAGCGGCGCATCGATGAAGTCCCACGCGTGCTGGTGTTGCTCGTTCATGTAGCCCAGGCCAGAGAAGAAGCGGCCGAACTTGGGCGCGAGGCCGTACGGCGCGGTGAGCCAGAGGCCGTACGCCTCCTCGACTGAAACGGTGTTCTCCGGCGAGAGCGACGCGATGAGGTTGCCGGCGAACTTGTCGTCCACGTTGGCGGCCATCGCGAGCTCGGACTCGCCCAAGCTGAAGCCGCGCCGCCCGGGGCCGATGTCGCCTCCCGGCGCGAATCCGGCGATGGCGAAGCGCGACGGATCCCGCGAGAGATTCGCATAGCGTCCCTGCAGGATCACCGAGATCGCGGGATTGAATGCGTTGACGGAGCTTGCCGCTGCCGCGGGCATCGGCGCGGGCATCGCGACCGGTGCGGGCGCCGCACTCTTTGCCTCCGCGTCCTTCAAGCGCTGCTCGAGCGCCTGGATGCGCGCCTCGTAACTCGACTTCAACTCGCGGATCTGGGCGCGTATCTCGTCCAGGTCCGTGTCGCTCGCGCCCCATGCGGGGACCGCGAGCACCAATGCCAGCCATGCGTACTTGCGCATAGGACCTCCTGCGACTCCGTTGAAAACAGAAACGGGGACGAGTCCCCTTTTCCCGGGATGACGCTAGAGGAGCGCGGGGGGCGCGCGCGAGCGGTAAGCGAGCCGCGCGGAGGATGTGACGCCGCGATCGAGGGGATCGGTGGCGCGGGGCGCGCAGGCGGCGACGAGCGGGAGCTGCGGGGGCGCGATGCCGACGGCGCCCGAGAGCTCGGCGCAGGCGAAGCACTGGTCGCATGTAGCGGGCGGCGCTTTCGAGTCCTGCTTGTGGGTGAGCTGCCCGGTCGCATGCCCGAGATCGTGCAACGCCGCCGCCTGCTGGCCCACGAGGAGGGCAAGGGCAAGCCAGAGGATGTTGGTGACGCGGCGGAGCGATCTCATGACCTTGGCATGATACGTCGAGAAATGCCCGGCACGCCGGCGAATATTCAGATTGGAGCAAGGCGATTTATATATCCTGTCGCACCTGCCCTGGAATAAGCCCGTGTCATCCCCGCAAAAGACCCCGTTGCCGCTCCTCAAGCGCCTCGGTCCCGGCCTCATCACCGGCGCGGCCGACGACGATCCGAGCGGGATAGCGACCTACTCGCAAGCGGGCGCGCAGTACGGCTTCGGCCTGCTGTGGTCGGTGCTGCTGACCACGCCACTCATGGCGGGCATCCAGATCGTCTCGGCGCGCATCGGGCGCGTGACCGGCCATGGCCTCGCCGCCAACATCCGCGACCATTACCCGGCCAAGCTCCTCTACGCGATCGTGGCGCTGCTCCTTCTCGCCAACATGTTCAACATCGCGGCCGACCTCTCCGCCATGGGCACCGCGATGGAGATTTCGGTGGGCGGCCCCCGCCAGATCTGGACCATGCTCTTTGCCGGCGTCTCCCTCGGCCTGCAGGTCTTCATTCCCTTCCCGCGCTATGCGCCGCTGCTCAAATGGGCGACGCTTTCACTCTTCTCGTACGTCGCCACGGTCTTCGTGGTGCACATCCCGTGGGAGGAAGCGATGCGCTCGGCGCTCTGGCCCAACTTCCAATGGGACGCGAAGTACACTTCGACCCTCGTCGCCGTCCTCGGCACGACCATCAGCCCTTACCTCTTCTTCTGGCAGGCGTCCCAGGAAGTCGAAGAGCAACGCGCCGCGCCGGGCGAGATGCCGTTGAACGAGGCGCCCGAGCAGGCGCGCGATAATTTCCGGCGCATCAAGTTCGACACGTGGCTGGGCATGATCTTCTCGAACCTGATCGCGCTCTGCATCATGCTTACCGCGGCGGCGACGCTCAACGCCCACGGCGTCGTCACCGTCGAGAGCGCGGCGCAGGCGGCACAGGCGCTGCGCCCGCTGGCGGGCGACTTCGCGTTCGTCCTCTTCACCGCGGGCATCGTCGGCACCGGCATGCTCGCGATCCCGGTTCTGGCGGGATCGGCCGCCTACGCGGTCGCCGAAAGTTTCCGCTGGCCGATCGGCCTCGGGCTTCCGCTTCTCGAGGCGCGTGGCTTCTACACCATCCTCGCCATCGCGACGCTGGGCGGCGTGGGGCTCGGCTTCACCGCGATCGATCCGATCAAGGCGCTCCTCTGGAGCGCGGTCGCCAACGGCGTCATCGCCGTTCCGATCATGGCGGTGATGATGCTGCTCTGCACGAAGCCCGCGGTCATGGGGCAGTTCACCGCGCGGCGCCGGCTGCGCACGCTGGGCTGGTTTTCCACCGCGGTGATGGGCGCCGCCGTGGTCGCGATGTTCGCGACGATGTAGGGCGCGTCAGCGCCGCACGCCCGGGGCGCTGGACACGAGGCCCTGAGCGCGCTTCGCGAGGTAGAGCTGCAGCGCGAGGAGATCGTCCGAGCCGAACGCCGGCTGCTCCGCGCGCACGCCGAAGTAGCACGCGCGCAGGCGCCGCGCGATCGAGGCGAGCGATTGCCACTCGAGGCGGTAGGCGGGCCAATCCACCGGCTGCCCTTGGCTCACCTTCTCGGCGAGCAGCGTGCGCCCCCAGTTGGCGTCGTGGCAGTGGGTGCACGCGAGGTTCAGCTGGCCCTGGCGCTCGAAGTAGAGCGTGCGGCCGCGCTCGTAGGTGGCGCTCGCGGGTCCGTCGACGCGGGCCGCCACCGGCATGCCGCGCGATTGCCGCGCCACGTACGCGGTGAGGGCGAGGAGCTCCTGGGATTCGTAGGCAAGCGCGGCATCGCGCTGCTTTCCGGTGACGCACGCGTTGATGCGTTGCTCGAGATCGACCACGCGGCCGAGGTTGGCGTCGTAGGCGGGGTAGCGCACCGCCACGCCCTTCATCGATTGCGCGCCGTCCGCGTGGCACGACTCGCAACTCGCCTTCGCCGCTCCGCGGGGCGCCTTCCACAGCGTCGCCCCGCGCTCGACCCACAACATTCCCGGGTTGCCGAACTCGTCGGCCTGCATGGCGCGCACATCGGCGCTCTGGAATTGCACGCCGCCCTTCGCCGGCTGCGGCGACTGCGCCCACGCCAAAAGTGGTGTCAGGTACAACATAAAAAGTCGTGTCAGGTACGACTTATTCAAGCAACGGTCACCACGGTGGCGACGCGGCCCTTCTCGCCGCGGTCGTCGCTCCATTCGACGACGATCTCGCCGCTCGCCCGCGCCGTGGCATAAAAGACCACGTAGGGGTTGGCGGACATGCCAGAGCCGAATTCGGCGCTGAAGATCTCGCGGCCGTCGAGCCGCGCGGAGAGCGTGTCGACGATGTTGATGGGAATCGCCTGGCCGTCGAGGTCGCGGCGAAATCCGGTCTCCATCGGATGCTGAACCAGCACGCGCACCTCGAAGGGCTCGCCGCGCTTCACCGTTGGAGGAACCTGCACGCGTCCGAGCATCATGGTCAGAGGAGCGACTCGTCGAGGCAGGCGGCCGCGGTGACCAGCACGTAAGCGGGCCCCATCAGGAAGCGCTTGCCGGAAAGCTCGGCGAGGACCGTCACCGTCTGCGTGCCGGCGAGGCGAACGCGCGTCGCGATCTCGGCGCGCCCCGCCTGCGGGCCTAGGTGGAAGCTCGCCACCAGCGGGCGTGGATTCCTCTCGGCGAACACGTGGATCGCCTTCACGTGGTCGGCCTCGGTCATGGGGCTCGTGACTTTGATGCGAAGGGGCACGGAGTTGCCGTTCTCCGCGATCTGCGGCAGCTCGACCTCCACGCCGCGGCTCTCCGCGGCGACGCCGCCGGTGATCTTCATGAGGAGCGGCGTGATGTCCTGCGGTGGCTGGAAGCGTTGCGCCGCGGCGGGAAGGCCCGCGAGGGCAACGCCGGCAGCGAGGAAGCGTCGTCTCTTCATTTCAATGTCACCAACCATGCGACCACGTCTTCCACCTGCTGTTCCGAAAGCGCCGGCTTGCCGCGATATTCCGGCGCCACGCGCGTGAGCCCCTCGGTGCGGTGGAACGCGGGCATGACGGCCTCGGGCTTCACGCGCGAGATGTCCGCGACCCGCAAGCGCAGCTGTGCCTCAGAGAAGCGCGCGCCCACGCCTGCGAGCGGCGGGCCCACGTTGCCCGCGACCTCCACGCCCGGAACGGCATGGCACAGCACGCAGTGGCCGCCCTCGCGCGAGACGAACACCTCACGCCCGCGCGCCGCATCGCCCGTGGCGGCGAACGGCCGCTCGATGCCGTCCACAGCCATCAACGCGGCGCCGCACGCCGTCGCGAGGAGCGCGATGCACGGCGCGAGCTTAGGCGACCTTGCCATCCTTGAGGGGCGGCGAGCGCATGCGCTCGTTCACGTTCAGCTCGGTCAATTTTCTCTCCGGGAGGGACACGAAGGTCGAACGCCGATTCTGCTACCTTCCGCCCGCGCGCGGCAAGGATCTAACGTCCGCCCGGACCCCAGCCCAAGAAGCCGAATGTCGGCTGCGTGCCCGGCGGACGCGGGCCGCGCGCGGCATTCACCTGCGACCAGTCCCCGGTGGTGATGGCGTTCTGCAGGATGGCACGGTACTGCGTCATCAGCTGGGAATCGTTGGGCGAGGCGCCGTAGTAGTACAGGTAATCGGAAAGGCTCGCGGCGTTGCAGTGGCCCTGGTAGGCGCACGCGGACTGCACGCGCGGGTTGGTGTCTCCGCAGGGATAGCCGTAGTCGCACGCGAGGAGCGCCCAAGCCTGCATGAAGGCGCGCTGCTCGACGGGCTGGTTGTCGGGGCCCACGCGCAGCGTAAGGTCGTGCCACGAGGTGGATAGCATTCGCCCGGCGATGAGCATGGCTTCGGGATCGCGGCTCGCTGCGATGCGCTGCAGGTTGCCCACTTGCGCGTCGGAGAGCGTCACGCTGTCGCGGCCCCAGCGTCCCTCCGGCCCCGCGGCGCGGCGCGCGGCCCAGAGCTCCTGCTCGAGGGAAAGGGCCTGCGCCTTCGGGTCCCCGCCCGAGGCCGCGTTCGCCAGCATCTTGTTGAGATCGGCCTGCGTGATGGTGATGCCCTCCATGCCGGTGCAGCGATTGGCGGTCACGTCGTCGAAGGCAGCGATGCGCTTTTCGCGCATCGGATCGGTGGGCGAAAGGGCGGCGACGAAGTCGTCACGCTTCTGATCCGCGGGGCGCGCGGGCTGGCGGGCGGTGCGCTCGGTGACCGTGGCGCAGCGGCGCAGAATCTCGTACATCATGTACCAGGCTTCGGGCGTCTGCGCGTCGCCATTGGCCTTGAGGCGATCGTAGAGGGCCTTGTAGCTCTTGGCAGCGAGATATTCGCCGAAGAGCGTGGCGCGCGCCGCGGGCGTGGGGCGGCCCTTGGGCGCGGCAGTTCGCGGATCGATCGAGAGGACAGACGCGGCGCCGAGCTTGGTCTCGGGAATCGCGGCGCGGGCGCGATCCTCCGGGGTGCTCTCCATCTTCACCGGAGCGGAGGCGTACTCCGGCAATTCCGGCGGGCGCACCAGCATCCAGGCGCCGGCCACGAGGGCGGCAGCGAGGAAGAGGAACAGCGGGATGCGATATTTCATCGAGCGTCCGAGAGGATGAATTCAGCGCCGCGCTCGGCGATCATGTAGGTCGGCGCGTTGGTGTTGCCCGACGTGATGCGCGGCATGACGGATGCATCGATAACGCGCAGTCCCTCGATCCCGTGGACACGCAGCCGGTCGTCGACCACGGCGAGCGGGTCGTGCCCCATCTTGCACGTCCCCACGGGGTGGAAGATGGTGGTGCCGAGATCGCCCGCGGCATTCACCAGCTCGGCGTCGGACTGGGCCGGCGCTCCCGGGCGCCATTCCTCGGGCGAGTACTTCGCGAGCGCCGGGGCCGCCATGATGTGTCGCGTCATGCGCATGGAACGCGCCGCCACGGCCCGGTCTTCCGGCGTGGAAAGGTAGTTGAGGCGAATCTCCGGGGCCGCCATCGGATCGGCGCTGATGATGCGTACCGCGCCGCGCGAGGTGGGGCGCAGGTTGCATACCGAAGGCGTGATCGCGGGAAAGGGATGGAGCGCATCGCCGAATTTCTCGAGCGACAGCGGCTGGACGTGCCACTCGATGTCGGGCGACTGCGCGGCGGCCTCGCTCTTCGCGAACGCGCCCAGCTGCGAGGGCGGCATGGTGAGCGGGCCCGTCTTGAAGAGAAGGTACTCAAGGCCCATGGTGGCCTTGCCGATCCAGCGGTTGGCGCGCTCATTCAAGGTCGGGCCTGTCACTTTCCACACCATGCGGATCTGCAGGTGGTCGTGGAGATTCTCCCCGACGCCGGCGAGGAGATGCACCATCGGGATGGAGAATTGTTGTAACAAATTGCGAGGGCCGATGCCGGAGAGCTGCAGCAGCTGCGGCGAGCCGATGGAGCCGGCCGCGAGGATGACGGCCTTGCGCGCGCGCGCGACCCCCTCGCCCCTGCCTTCCACCACCATGTCGATGCCCACCGCGCGCTTCACGCCGTCCTTCTCCTCGATCACCACCTTGCGCGTGTGCGCCTTGGTGATGAGCGTGAGATTGACGCGCCCGAGGGCGGGGCGCAGGAACGCCTTCGTAGCGCTCCAGCGCCGCCCGCGGCGCTGATTCATGTGGAAATACGCGTTGCCGAAATTGTCGCCGCGGTTGAATTCCTCGACCTTCGGGATACCGCACTCCGCGGCGGCGTCGCGCCACGCATCGAGAATCTCCCACTTCACGCGCGGCTCCTCGACGCAAAGCTCGCCATCGCAGCCGTGATGCTCGGTGGCGCCGCCGAAGTGGCGCTCGGCGCGCTTGAAGGACGGCAGGACGTCCGCCCACGACCAACCGCGGTTACCGAGCGACTCCCAGTAGTCGTAATCGATTTTCTGCCCGCGCATGTAGACCATCGCGTTGATCGACGAGCAGCCGCCCAGCACCTTGCCGCGCGCGTAGCCGAGGCTGCGGCCGTTCAGGCCGGGTTCGGGCTCCGTTCGGAAGCACCAGTCGGTGCGCGGGTTGCCGATGGTGTAGAGGTAGCCCACCGGAATGTCGATCCAGAACCAATCGTCCTTGCCGCCCGCCTCCACCAAGAGGACGCTGTGGTTGCCGTCTTTCGTGAGGCGATTGGCGAGCACGCACCCCGCGCTGCCCGCGCCCACCACGATGTAGTCGTATTCCCCGAAGGTTTCCATCGAGGCCGATGCTAGCAGGGAAGCGGGGCTCGGCAGGGCGCGCGCAGTAGCGGCGCTCGCGCCGACCGCGAAGGCGTGTTTCTAGAGGAAGAAGACCCGGAAGCGCAGCGCGCCGGCGAGGCGCCAGAAGATCGCGATGGGCGGGATCGCCGCGGAGGTTGCGACGACTTCGCCGAAGCCGCCGTGGCCCGGCGCCCTCATGCGGCGCGCGACGAGGTGCGCGGTGAAGACGGTCCACGCCGCGAGGCCGGTCCAGGCAAGCACCGGCGCGTCCGCGAGCGCCCCCGCGACGACCAGGATCAGCGCGGCGACGATCGTGTAATAGCTCCACGGCGCGAAGTGGCGCACGTGCTCGCGGTAGAGGCGCGGATGCTTCTTGAAGAGGAGCGCGTCGAAGAGGATCTTGCGGTACTGGTGAAGCGTCGCGTCCCAGCCGAAGCGCGG